>JAPOZE010000558.1 GCA_026706225.1 Acidobacteriota bacterium | reverse complement strand
TTGGCCATGGCCCGCTGCATTTCCTGGGGAAGGTCCACTTGCTTCACCTCCACCGTTCCAACCTTGATGCCCCAGGGGTCGGTGTGCTGGTCCAGGATACTCTGCAACCGGACGTTCAAGGTCTCGCGCCGGCTGAGCAGGTCATCCAGGGACACTTCGCCGAGAACCGAGCGAAGCGTCGTCTGGGCGAGCTGGGATGTGGCGTAGAGGTAGTTCTCAACCTCGACCACTGCCTTCAAGGGGTCCATGACGCGGAAATAGACGACCGCATTGACCTGGACAGACACATTGTCGCTGGTGATGATGTCCTGCGGCGGCACATCCAGGGTCACGACCCGCAACTCCAGTTTGACGATGCGGTCAATGGGCCACCAAACGATGATGAGGCCGGGACCTTTGGGCTGCGGCAACAGACGCCCCAAGCGAAAAATGACTCCGCGCTCATATTCCCGCAGAACGTGAAGCGAGTTGAAGAGAACGACGACCACCAGCAGCAGCCCAAAGAGACCCGGCACTGAAATCAAATCGAGTTCGAACATGAGCCTCTCCTTTTCAGCTCGAGGATGTCCCGGAACCGTTTTCCCGGGTCACCTGGATATTGAGTCCCTCCACCGCCACCACTCGGACCCGGTTGCCGGATTCGATCGGTTGAGGGCTGCTGGCCTGCCAGATCTCGCCGTGGACCTGCACTTTGCCCTGCGAGCCGATGTCGGTCAAAGCGGTTCCGATCTCTCCGACCATGCCCTCTTTGCCGGTTACCGACTTGTTGCGGTGGGCCAGAATGACCAGCCGCATGAGAAAGACGGTGATGGCGGCAAAGGGGAGGGTGATTCCCACTGCCGTGATCAACTGTACCCGCAACTCCGGGAGCGGTGAGTTGATGAGGATCAGGGAACCGAGGATCATGACCACGATTCCCAGAGAAGCCAGCAGTCCGTAGCTGGTCACTTTCGCCTCCAGAACGAAAAGAACGATGGCTGCCAGGATCAGCACCACTCCCAAGAGGTTGATGGGCAGGATATTGAATGCCACCAGCGCCAGGAAGATACAGACCCCACCGACCACACCGGGAAAGATCAGACCGGGATTGCTGAACTCGATGTAGAGTCCGAGCAGACCGATCAGTCCCAGAATCAGTGCAATATTGGGGTTCAGCACTTTCGAGAGCACCTTTTGGCGAGCCGTCATTTCAATCGCCTTCAGGCGCTCGTTCTTCAGTTGCAGAACCTGCGTTTGGCCGTCGAAGCGCTGAATCTCCCTTCCGTCGAATTTTGTGAGAATCTCGTTCAGGTTCTGGGCAATGCCGTCGATGAGATTGCCTTCCCGCGCTTCCTCTTCGGTGAAGGACAGGCTTTCCCTGACCCCTTTCTCCGCCAATTCGACGTTGCGGCCGCGCTGGGCCGCGAAACTGCGGATATAGGCGGCGGCATCGTTTTCCACTTTCTGCTGCATGACTTCATCCAGCTTGCCCCCGCCCAAGGGCACGGGATGAGCGGCTCCGGTGTTGGTGCCGGGGGCCATGACGGCCAGGTCGCCCGACAAGAGGATGAAGAATCCCGCCGATGCGGCCCTGGCGCCGCTGGGACCGACAAAAACGAGCACGGGTGTTTCCGACCGCAAGATCTTCTCGATGATTTCCCGCATGGAGGAATCGAAGCCCCCTGGAGTATTCATCCGGATGATCACGGCGGCAGCGCCTTCCTCTTCCGCCTGCTCCAGCCCCTGAGCAACATACTCCGCAATCACGGGATGAATGACGTCATCGACCTCCAGGGTGAACACCACCGCCTCGGCCGAAGGACCGGCGGCTGCCAGTATTGCCACCAAGGCTATCCCGAGTCCCTGCCTGGTCATGCGAATCCCCGTAAACACCATTCCGGATTCATCCGGAATTTCAGTAACCGGCCCGTCCTAACAACCCCACTGGGTGCGAATTATAACAGAGTTGCGAACCGCATGAATCCAGCATCCCGGGCCCATTGCGGGTTACAATCGATCCGGTAACTCCCTGACACCGATCGGTCGGTTCTCAAAGTGATTCGCCAGTCACCAGTCAAAGCGGCAACGGCTGCGCTACTTGCCGGCGCCCTGCTGTTCGCAGATTCGGCGGTCTTTCTCTCCAGCGGTGCGTCTCCCACCGAGACTGCGGAACCCGGGCTTTCCTTTCCGGAATCGCTCCATGGCCACCTGGAGGCCTACGCGTCGGTGTTGAGTCTTGTGGAAACCGGCTCTGCGGAGCCGATCGATGTGAATCGGGCCATAGCCCGATCGATTCAGCGCATGCTGAGCCGCCTGGATCCGCATTCGAGCTTTTACGATCCCAAGACCTTCGGCGAACTGCGGGCTTACCAGGGGGGCAACTATTCCGGAATCGGGGTACGCGTGGCCCCGGCGGACGGAAGGATGATGGTGCTCTCGACGACTCCGGGGTCACCGGCAGAGGAATTGGGCATCCGCCCCGGGGATGTCATCCTTTCGGTTGACGGAGTCTCCACCAGAGACCGTGCCGGTGCGGAGGTGGCGAGCCTGCTGCGTGGTCCCCGGGATACCCCGGTGGAGGTCCTGATCGAGAGGATAGGTGTCGACCGGCCCTTGGGACTCCAGGTCCGTCGAAAAGAGATCCCCGAACCCAGCCTGCCTCTCTGCTATGCCATCCTGCCCGGGGTGGCGTACCTGCAACTGGTGGCTTTCACGGCAACTACCGAAGATGAGATCGACCGGGCGCTGAAGCCGTTCCAGGCTGATTTGCAAGGCCTGGTGCTGGACCTGCGGGACAATCCGGGAGGGAATCTGCAAAGCGCCATCGGCGTTGCCGATCGCTTTCTGGACGTAAACCAGGTCATTCTGGTCACCAAGGGGAGGCTTCCCAACGCCAATGTCAAGTACCTGGCCACCCGCGGATACGATCGGGGGCCGTTTCCGCTGGTGGTGTTGATCAATGGGCGAACGGCCAGCGCGGCTGAAATTCTGGCGGGAGCCATCCAGGATGCCCGCCGGGGGATCATCGTCGGAGAAAACAGTTTCGGCAAGGGAGTGGTTCAGACGGTTTTCCCGCTGAGCGGTGGCAATGGGCTGTCTCTGACGACAGCCAAGTGGTTCACGCCCAACGGACGCATGATCCAGCGCAACGACAGGAATCGCTCTCTCCTGGAGTACCTGAAATGGATCGAAATGTTGGAAGGCGGCCGCCCGCGCACCCGCCAAGGGTCTGACGGCTTCCCTTCCGAAACTGTGGAGGGCGGCATTCTTCCGGACGTTGTGACCGAATCGCTGGCCGTGACATCCTTCCAACACCGTTTGTTGTCGCGACATCTCCTTTTTGCCTTCGCCCGCGAATTCAAGGCCAGGTATCCGGTGCTTGCCGGCACGGCGATCGTCAGCCCCCTGGTGGTGGGGGAATTTCGTGACTACCTGGACGCACGGGCGCTGATTCATTCCCACCGGGAGTTTGACGACCACCTTCCCTTCATCCAGCGCAGCCTGCGCAGCCGTCTGTTGCTCCTTTCCCTGCAGACCAGTCTGAGCATGCAAGTCGAGCTCGAGGGCGATCCCCAGGTCGTTCAGGCCCTGGCCGCCCTGCCCCGGGCCAGACTGCTCCTGTCCCGAGCCCAATCGGCTGGGGAGTAGCGTCCGGGTCCTCGCCGGATGCGGCACTCCCCTGAGGGGGGGGGCGGGCAGCCTCCGGTCAGGGAAGCACCTTGACGACCCGGAATCCGTAGTCGGTGTACTTGTAGGTGGGATCGAGGCTGCTGCGGGCGGCGCAACGGCTCACCTTGACCTGGTGGCGCCAGGCGCCGCCCCGAGAGGCGCGGCGGCGGGTCTCGTCCCGATTGACGGGATTGTTGGCAGGTGACCGCTGGTAGTAGTCTCGCGCATACCAGTCCAGGCACCACTCGTGGACATTGTCACCCAGGTCGTAGAGCCCGAATTCATTGGGCGGCTGCAGCGCCACCGGGTGCGGGCGGCGATCCCGCCAACCCGTGCGATACAGCTCGAATTCGGAGGGGTCCCGGTCGCCCCAGGCATAGAGGCATCCCTCCCTGTTCTGGCGAACGGCCCATTCCCACTCAGCCTCGGTGGGCAGGCGCCAGGTTTGGCCGGTCCACTCGCTCAGCCAGCCGCAATAGTCTGTCGCCTCCAGCCAACTGACCGAAACCACGGGCTGTCGCGGATGGCTGAACCGGGGCTCCAGGAACGATTCGGGCATCCGTCCCCCGGTTCGACCCACGAAAAACCGGAATTGCTCGTTGGTCACGGTGGTGATGCCCATGGCAACGGGATCGACCTGGACACGATGAACCGGTCGCTCGTCCGCACGCCCCTGCTCACAGCCCATGAGAAACTCGCCGGGCGGCAGCGCCGCCACGGTGGGAATGTGGCTCGCGGTCCTGTCCATCCTGTTAATCCATGAGTTCTTTTGCCTGCTTGTCGGTCTGAGTCACGGCCTCGCTAGGATGTGGATTCCTGGGTGCGCTCGAACTCGAAGCCGGGATAGGTGATACGGGCGTGGTAGACGCTGGAGAGGGTCTCGAGGAAGCTGAAGGCAATTCGGTCGATTTCAGCCAGGGTGATGTCACACTCCGAAAGCTGCCCGTCCTCGGTTGTGCTGGCCACGATCTTTTGAATCAACTCCAGCAACTTCTCCTGGGAGTGGTCGTTCAGCGTTCTGGCAGCCGCCTCCACGGCGTCGGCCAGCATGATGATGGCAGCCATCTTGGTTTGCGGCTTGGGCCCCGGATAGCGGAAGCGAGCCTCGTCGACGTCATCGGTTCCAGCCGCAGTGGCCTTGGCCTTCTCGTGGAAATAGGTCAAGAGCTTGGTGCCGTGGTGTTGGGGAATGATGTCGATCATCGAGGAAGGGAGCTTCGCAGCGCGAGCCATTCGGATGCCCATGGTCACGTGTCCCACAACCAGGTCTGCGCTTTCCTCGGGGCTGATGCGGTTGTGGATGTTCTCGCCCCGCTGGTTCTCCACGTAGTATTCGGGATGAATCGTTTTTCCGATGTCGTGATAGAAACAGGCTACCCGGGCAAATACCGGGTTCAGTCCGATGGCTTCGGCGGCGCCTTCGGAAAGCGTGCCGACCGCAACGCTGTGGTTGTAGGTTCCGGGGGCCTTCAGGATCAGCTCACGAATCAGAGGCAGGTTGACGTTGCCGAGCTCCTGGAGCCTCATGACGGTGGTGACCATGAAGAATCTCTCGAACAACGGCAACAGGAAGACCAGCAGCCCGGTGTTGATGGGCCCGGACAACAGGGCCAGCGTAGCCCCCAGAAAGCCCGTCCCCAAGTCGAACGGAGCCAGCCTGGCGTACTGCAGAACCACGAAGAGCCCGATGGCAGCCGATCCCAGCTTGACCCCGGCGCCCACGAAACCCACTCTTTGCACGGCGCTGCGTATGGTGAGAATGCCAATCAGGTTGGACATCAGCACATAGAAGAAACCATAGATGTCGCTCCCCAGGGTCAGTACCGCCAGGATGCTTGACAGCAGGCAAAAGATCAGCCCGGCCCGGTCATCCACCAGGATGGTGACCAGCATCGCCCCCAGTGCAAAAGGCAGGGCATAAAAGAAATAGACCTCGTCGTTGTCGGGGAATCCCGCGAAGCTGAGACTGAGGGACTCGCTGAGAGCCTCGCCCACAAATCCGAAAACCTTGAGAACAATGGTCTGAGTGACCAGAACGGTGCCGGCCAGCCCTGCCAGTCTCATGAAATCCCACTGGGTCGGCCAGAGGTGCCTCAGCAGGTAGCCGAACACGGCCAGAAGCGAACCGATAAGCAACGCCAGGCTGACGACCTGCGCCGGCGACGAGGACTCCCGGGGAAGGTTTCCAATGGCTTCGATCTGTCGTAATTGCCCGGAACCGATCTCGTCGCCCTGGCGAACGACCACCTTGCCCTTCTTGAGAATGACGAAGACCGGGTTCACATCGGCCACCGCCTCCCGTTGGGTGGCCTGTGTGGCCTCCACGTCATAGGAAAGGTTGGGTTGCAACAGGTCGCTGACCAGCCTCCTGGTCGGTTGCAGCGGGAGTTCGTGGTATCGCAGCAGCGCCGGCAGCCAGGTATCGACCTCCCGGCGAATGTTGTCCAAGGTCTTGACCTGGTCCACCGGTATCGTCGTTCTCTCTCCCGAACCGGTGCCGGAAATGACATGGATGCGCCCTTGTTCCCGAATCAGATCCCTCGCGCGTTCAATCACCAGTGAACTGCTGGCCTTGCGTAGCGCTTGCTCCAGCGCCTGTTGAAGGTGTTGGCTGAATCCATTGCCGGCCAGGAACCTGGCGGCGGTTTCCAGATTGGCCTCCGGCAGCAGTTGACTCAACTGCTCCCTGAGATTTGCCTGGATTTCCGGCGGCAGCTTGTCGAAGCTCCAGCCCCCACTGGGCGAACCGTTCCGCTTGAGGGGTTTCAGTTGGCTTCTCAGCGTGGAAATCAGCCGGCAAATCCGTTCGATTCGGGCCTGGGCCTGGTCGACGGAATGGCGATACACGGGAAGAGCGGCGTTTCGGGCTTCCTCCTGTCGGATCCTGGTGGCTTCTTCGTCCTGCATCGGAACATCCGCCGGGACCAGGATATCGGAGGTGGCAATGTCTCCCACCCGATACTCGGGCAGGGTGAAGATGCGGTAGCTGGAACAAAAGAAGGTGAGCACTCCCGTCAACACGACCAGGAGCAGGATCAGACCCGGCATGCGGCCGGGACTCACCTGGTCCGACCTCGATCCCAGGGGATCGCTGGAGCCGCCCTTTGTTCTCAGACTAATGACTCTCATGAAACCTCGTTAACCGACCGGCCCTGCCGTCAGCGATGCTCGACGCGCCTCCTGCTCCTCCAGAGTCCGTGGCCAGTCCTGTTTCAGGAGCCGGGAGAGAGCCCGATCAGCCAACAGCTTTCCTCGGGTCTGACAGCGGCTGCAATAGTTGGCCTCGTTCCCGACATAGACGATCCGCTGTACCGGGGCTCCGCACCGGGGACAGGGCTTGCGATATCGGCCGTGTACGGCCATTCCTTTCCGAAAGGCGGTGACCCGTTCGGGAAAACCTCCCTGGTGTTCCTCCCGCAGCTTGTTCAGCCAGTACTCCAGGGTCTCCCGCACAGCCAGATAAAGACGCCGGACTTCCCCTTCTGTCAGTTTTTGACTGAGGGCCAGGGGTGAGAGTTGAGCTCGATGGAGAATCTCGTCGGAATAGGCGTTTCCGATGCCGCTCAGAATACGAGGGTCGGTCAGCGAGCGCTTCAGGGTGTGATTCTCAAGGGTCAAGCGTCGCCGAAAGGTGTCGAAATCGACATGCAATGGCTCAATGCCGCCCGGGTCGAGTTTGGTCAAGGCGTCCTTCCCCTTCACGAGATGGAGAGAGGCCCGCTTTTTGGAACCCGATTCGGTCAGGAGAAGCGAACCGGTGGAAAAGTCGAACACCGCCAGGTCACTTCTTCGCCAGGTTCGCGTACGCTTCTCTTTCCAGTGGAAGCGCCCGGCAATCATCAGGTGAAAGACCAGAACGATGTCTCCCTCCAGCTCGATGACCACCCTCTTCCCCATTCTCGACAACCCCACGACCTGGCGATCTTCCACTTCTTCCGGCCGCGGCGAGACGGTTCGGAGCAGAAATGGACTGGCGATACGAATCCGCTCCAAGCGTTGGTGAAGTATCCTGGCCTGGAGCGACTCGAGGTAGACGACAATGTCCGGTAGTTCGGGCATGAGCTTCGATGCTGGTGTTCTGTCTCAAGAAAATGGCGACCCGATTTCTGAGACAGAACACTAGCACCGACGTCCATGACGGTCAAGTTGTGTCCTATTAACGTGTTGCATCGTGATCGAGCCACGGATGAGAGATGGCGCCCGGGTGAAGGACCTGCAATCCGGGACAAGGAATCCCCCGTTCGGATCTTGTTTCGCAGGTGCCCGGCGCGTTATTCTTGGTTGCCGTCCGACTGGAAGGACGTTAGCGGGACACAAAATCAAAGGAGCCGATACCATGGTCTTGACACCTTCAACCATGCTCCCACTGGGGGCGCCAGCACCCGATTTTCAGTTGCCGGATGTCGTGTCGGGAGACACGGTCACGCTCGGCAGCTTTGCGGACAAGGAGGCGCTTCTGGTGATGTTCATCTGCCGGCACTGTCCCTTTGTGGTGCATGTCCAGGAGGAGTTGGCCCGTCTGGGCAGCGACTATCGGACCCGGAAAGTGGGCATTGTGGCCATCAGCTCCAATGACGCCGAGAACTACCCCGACGATTCGCCCGACAACCTCAAGGCCATGGCCGAGGAGCTCGACTTTGCCTTCCCCTACTGCTATGACGAGAGTCAGGAGGTGGCCCGGGCCTATCAGGCAGCCTGTACCCCCGATTTCTTTCTCTTTGACCGCCAACGGGAGTTGGTCTACCGGGGGCAGTTGGATGCGAGCCGGCCCGGAAACAACGAACCGGTCACGGGAAGGGATTTGAGGGATGCCGTGGATGCCGTGCTTTTGGGCGCCGCGGTCTCAAGCGACCAGATTCCCAGCGTCGGCTGCAACATCAAGTGGAAGGCCAATTGAGAGGAATGTCTCGTGAAACGCATAGCCCCCGGGCGCCTGCCCGGGGGATCCGGTCAGCCGCGAATGCGGCGGCATTGAAAGTTCCAGAATTGTTCACCGCCGTCCAGCACTGTCCATAACTGTCTTTATTGTCAGTATATTATCTGTGTATTCCAGTGACTCTTCCCGCTCACATCATCCCTTGCAATCCACTGCCATCCCCCATATAATGTGGGAATG
>JAPOZE010000295.1 GCA_026706225.1 Acidobacteriota bacterium | reverse complement strand
TCGCTCCGGAGGCCAGGTGCTCCTTGTGGTTGAAGAATACAAAATCGGGGATCTTGTAGACCCGGACCCAGGGAATGGCCTCCCCTCTTTGCTCGTAACCCTCCAACAGTCCTTCAACAGGCGAGATTTCGCCCTTGCCTCCACGATGGCAGGTCAGGCAAAGAGTGGAGGAAGGAAACCCTGCACTACCGCCCCTACCCTCCATGGAATGGCAGGTGGCGCAGTTCAGCCCGATTTGAGCATGGCTGCGATGGCTGAAAGGAAGCGGCTGTATGATCGGTTCCGGGCCGCCCGAAGTCGGGGATGGAACTTCTCGAGCACCTGAGATCCAGGGGACCACCGCCAGCAAGGCCAAGCCCAGCGACGGAATCGATTTCCTGCAACCCCGCTGAAGACCGTGCGTCATGAGAGTGGCCATGGAGCCGACCGGTCCGACAGTGAAGGAAGGTGCTTCATGGCAAGGCAAAGGCCACCAGGGCATCGCCGTAGCTGTCGTTGTACTTGTTGCCGCCGCCGGCGGCGATGACCACCAGTTGCTTCTTCAAACGCCTCGACCAAAAGGTCATGGGGGTGGCGTGACCGCTGAAATCCAGCCGGGTGACCCAAAGCTCCCGGCCCGTTTCGGAGTGGAAAGCCCGAAAGCGCCGATCATTGGTGGCAGCTATGAACACCAGGCCGCCGGCAGTCACGATGGAGCCACCCAGATTGGGGGAGCCTGTTCCGGTGATGCCGCGAGCTGCCAATTCCTCCACCAGGCCGAGCGGCACCTGCCAGCGCAAGCTTCCTTGGTTCAGGTCGATGGCCGTCAGGGTTCCCCAGGGCGGAGCCTGGCAGGGCAGCCGCCTGGAATCCCAGAAACGTCCCTGGCGAATGCCTCGGGCCAGATAGGGCAGGCGGCTCCCTGCCCGCCCTTCCACCATCCTTACCACTTGGCCCACATCCATGGAGTTGATGAACAGCAAGTTCAAGGTGGGATCGTAGGATGCGCCACCCCAATTGGGTCCGCCATTGGTGCCCGGGAACAGCACCGTGTACTCCAGCCCGGGCGGCTGATACATCTTGCCCAGGGTCGCCTTTTCCAGAATGGTCCGGCACTCGGCCTCCGTTTCGGGGTCCAGGCGGTTGATCTCGTCGGGAGTCATGCCTTGACGGGCTATGGCCGGAGGCTTGAGCGGTACCGGCTGGGTCGGCCAGGCTTCCTCTCCGGGGACCGGGCTGGGAGGAACGGGGCGCTCTTCAATCGGAAACAGGGGTTTCCCCGTCACCCGATCGAACACGAAGACGTACCCCATCTTGGTGATTTGGGCCACCGCGGGCACTGTTTTTCCCTGGCGGCGCACCTCAACCAGGTTGGGTTGCGCCGGCAGGTCCCAGTCCCAAAGGTCATGATGGGTGATCTGGTAGTGCCACAGCCGCCGACCGGTGCGAACGTCCAGGGCGACCAGGCAATCCCCGAACCAGTTCTTCCCCTTGCGCCCGCCTCCGTACCGGTCCGGGGAAGGAGAGCTCACCGGAAGATAGAGGATGCCTCGCTCGGCATCGCAACTCATGGGAGCCCAGACATTGGTCCCTCCCCGGTTTTTCCAGGACTCCCCTTCCCAGGTGTCGTTGCCCACCTCACCGGGTGCGGGAACCGTGTTGAACCGCCAGACCAGTCGGCCGGAATCGGCATCGAAGGCCCGCACGTCTCCGTCGGGCCCCTCGGGCAGACCGTCCGACACCACCGAGCCCACAATCACCAGGTTCTCGAAGATCAATGGGGGTGAACTCACCCCGTAGATGCGCTTCGGAAAGCGGTCGGCCATTCCTGCTCGAAGATTCAGGACGCCGCCCCTGCCGAAACTCCCAACCGGCCGTCCGGTGCGGGCATTCAAGGCAAACAGCCGCCCGTCCAGTGTCCCCCAATAGAGCCGTTTCTGCTTGCCTCGACGCCAATAGGCCGGACCTCGATTGATGAACAGATTGTAGGGCCGATGCTTGTCGAGCTTGGGGTCGAAGGCCCAAATCTCCTTGCCCGTGGCCGAGTCCAGAGCGATCGCCCGGCCAAAGGGCGTGGTCAGGTAAAGGACGCCGTCGACCTCCAGGGGCGTGCATTCAAAGGCAGACCGCACCGGAACCTTCGATCCATCGCTGACGTCACCGGTGTGGTAGGTCCAGGCGACCTTCAGTTGAGCGACGTTGTCCCGGTTGATCTGGTCCAGGGCCGAATATTTCCGTGCGGCCAGGTCCCCGCCATAGTGGGGCCATTGCTGGGCAAGAATTTTCCCGGAGGCTGCCGGCAGGCTGAGCAGCAGGACAGTCGAACCCCACCGTAGCCACGGAATGAGTCGCAGTAGTCTCAAGGATAGCTTCATGGCCAAGCAACCAATCGCTTGAAAAACAACGGAATGGAGGCTGGAATCAGGGAAGAAAAAGATGATCGGGAGCCCTATGCGGTTTTTCGGACCGGCCGGGAAGCGGAATCCCGCGGAAGGCCCACGGCATCCTGGGAAGGGACCTCGAGCGGCAGGTAGTTCCTTTCGGCTTTGCGGATGGCCCGGTAGCGCTCATGTGCCTGACGGGGGGATTCCAGCCCCAAGGCCGATTTCCAGGTGCTGCCCCGGAAGGTATGGGTCAACATCTCGTGTCCGTGGCGAAGCACGAATCCGGGGCTATGCCACAACGCCGTCGGGAAATGCCGGGTCTTGATCCAGCGTTCGGCCTGCCAGCGAAGAAACTCGATCTCCTGGGCCGAAAGGTGCTCGGTTTTCACCACGGCGGTGGTGCCGTCGTATTCCTCCAGGGCTTCATTGATGATCAGGTTGCGGGCCCGGAAATCCAGGGTCATGGGAGTGCCCGGATAGGGCGTCGGGTGTTGAATGTAGGGCCAGTCGATGTATTTTTTCGCGAACTCCAGGTTGGTCAGAATGGATTCCCGGGTGTCTTCCGGATTTCCCACAATGAGTCCGCCGACCACGTAAATCCCGTTCTGATGGAGGTACTCGATGGCCCGAATGGAGGCATTGCCCACCGCGCGTCCATTCTGGCGCTCCTGGTTCTTGGAGCTGGCCCGCAGGAATTTCAGGTCTTCTTCCAGGATGTTTTCTATCCCCAGGAACACGTAGCGGAAGCCCGCCCGGCGCATGAGCGGCGCCAGGCGTTCTCCATGGTTGGCCAATGCCGAGGTCATTCCTTGAAGAATGTAGTCGACGTCGTTCAGACCGGCGGCGACGATTGCCCGGCAAAAGGCTTCAAAGCGGTGCACGTTCAGGGTGATGTTGTCGTCCACCAGGAAGACGGCCCGGGTTCCGCGCCGGTAGGCGTCGCGAATATCCTCGATGACCCGATCGATGGTGAAGGTGTGGAAGTTTCGCCCGCGCATTTCGATGATGGAGCAAAAGCTGCAATCGTAGGTGCAGCCGCGGGAGGTTTCGACAACGTCAACCGGCCTTCCCAGCAAAGTGTATCCGTGGAGAACCCGGGTATCTCTGCGGGGCAACTGGACTTCCTCGCCCGTCAGTGAGCTTACCGGGCGCTCCAGATTGTGGTGAAAACGGTCTCCCTGGCGATAGGACAATCCGGCGATGGCGGAGTAGTCCCTGCCGTTTTCCAGGGCTCTCAGCAGTTCCCGAAAGGTCTTCTCTCCCTCCCCGCGTACGACAAAGTCGGGCCTCCCGGGCAAAGGGCGGGTGTAGGCAACCCGATCCATGCTGGGATCGTAGCCCCCCACCACGATATGCGCATCGGGCTTGAGCCGGCGCACCAGGCTGATGATCTTTCGAGCGGTGTGGCGCTGGAAAGTCATCACCGAAAGCCCGACCACATCGGGCTGATGCTCCTGAACCAGGCGAATAACGGTTTCACGAACCCGATCCTGCACCAGGATGAGGTCGGCTACCGACACCCGATGATGAGGGTCCACGTTGCCTGCCAGCGACGTCAGGGCGCCATTGGGCATGCGAATGGCAACGGTGGGCATGTGCTCAAACGAGTCCGGCATCGAAAAAAGCAGAATGTTCACCGGGAACCTCCGGGGAGTCACCGCTCGCCGGCACTATCCGGAACGTGCGGGGCAGGGAAACCTAGTAGATGAAGTCTGCCTCAAAGCCGTGGGACGAACTGGCTTGGCGTGTTTGTTCCGGTGGAGGAGCGAGTGCCGCCAACTGTTGCTGCCACTTCAGCTTGACTTGGCGAAACGCACTCCGGTATTCAGGCTTCAGCGGCTTTGACGGCTTCATCTTGAGAGTGAGCGGATTCACAAAGACACCGTCTCGCCGCACTCGGTAATCCAGGTGGGGGCCGGTGGACAGTCCTGTCGACCCCACGTATCCAATCACCTGGCCCTGGATGACTTTCGAGCCCCTCCGCAATCCTCTGGCAAAGCGGGACAAGTGGGCGTAGTAGGTCGTAAACCCGTTGCCGTGCCTGATTTCAACCAGGTTGCCGTAGCCCCCCTTCCATCCGCGGAACCGAACGCGGCCGTTGCCGGCAGCCACAACCCGAGTACCCGTCGGCGCCGCGTAGTCCACTCCGAGGTGCGGCCGTCGCTTTCTCAGGATGGGATGAAGCCTCCTGTAGGAAAATCGCGAGCTGATGCGGGAAAACTTCACCGGAGATCTCAGAAAATCCCGTTTGAGCGATCGCCCGCGCTCGTTGAAATAGCCCACCTCACCCTCGGGATCTTCGAAACGGTATCCGGTATAGCGTTTGCCCGCGTTATGGAACTCCACCGCCAGGATGTTTCCATACCGGACCATTCGATCTTCCAGGTAGAGCTTTTCGACCATCAGGCGAAAGTGGTCTCCTCTCCGGATCTCGGTGTTGAAGTCAATGTCCCAGGAAAAGATCTCAGCCATGTCCAGCGCCAACTGGTCCTTTTCCTGCAAGTCGGAAAGCGTGCCGAACAAGGAGGATTCAATGGTTCCAACCACCGGCATTTCGCGCTTTTCGTACTCGATGGCAATGAATCGAGCCCGAAAGTCATCCTCGCTGCGATCCACCGCCAGATACTTGAAGGCGTCCACCTGGTAGCGGAATGCGTTCAGCCTGCCGTCCGCGAGCCGTTCCAACTCGAACCGGTTCCCTGCCCGGAGTCTGGCCAGGTTGTAGACGGGCCGGCTGGCACGGACCACCTGGTAAACCAGCTCAGGGGAAAAGCCGTGGCCACTCATCAATTGGCCGAAGGTGGCGTTTCTTGGGACCTTCCCCTCGATGACCCTCAGTTGGGGTGGCGCCGCGGGGCGGTCGGGGGCAGGAGGGCTTCGGTGCTCGGTGGGTTGCCTGGGTGCTGCCGAGGGATCGTCGGGCAGCAGCCACAACCAGACCAGGGACATCCCCACGATTGCGCCGACCAGGACAACGGACTCGATCCGTTCGTTCAGCCTGGAAGCGAAACCGCCAGGTCGTTGCTGCGCCATGGCCCACCCAAGGGAGGAATTCAGACCGGATTCGGTTTTCTTGAAACGCCAGGAAAGGACCCAACCTAACAGATCGTTCCGACGCATTCAAGCAAAAGGGTTGGATAGGGCGTCGTGCCTCAGCGGGGCTGCAAACAAAGGAGCACTATATATACTTGCTGTGCTCCTTGAGCAGGCACCGATCCATGACCACCGTCAATCCGGCGCGCTCGGCCTGCCGGGCAGCCTTCACGTCAATGACACCCTCCTGCATCCAGATCGCCCGGACACCCAACTGCATGGTCTGATCCACCACCAGAGGGACGGCATCCGGGCGACGGAAGACATTGACCAGATCGATGGGAGTGGAAGGAGGAATGTCGAGCAGGCTGGGGTAGCAGATTTCTCCCAGGACCGCCTGGTGGTTTGGATTTACGGGAACGATACGGTAGCCCTGAGTCTGCATGTAGCGAGACACCGCATGGCTGGGCCTGCCTGGATTGGCCGATAGACCGACCACGGCAATGGACCTGGAACATTCGAGCAGCCGCTTGATTTCCGTAGGATTGTTCATGGGTCCACAGGCTGGGACCATCCCGCACATCCCGCCCGATTGCCAATGAAACACCCGAGACGCTTCCAGGCGTTTCGGGCTGAGCGAAGCCGATGCCTGAAACGTGCCCCTTGTGGGCCGCCAGGGATGAAAATCCGGGCCCTTCCCGTTTTGCCGCATCCGATCCGAGGCGGCGAGCCTCAGGCTTCCCTGCGTATGTCCGCCGTCGAATCCAGGAAGCGCATCACTTCCAGGCGGCTCAAGTGGCGGTACTCTCCCGGTTTGAGCCGGACGTCTTTCAAAAAACCGATCTGGACGCGCCGTAACTTGATCACAGAGTGTCCGACACGGTCAAACATTTTGCGAATCTGGTTGTTCCTGCCCTCGATCAAGGTGATTCTCAGCCAACAGTTGCCGCCCGGCTTCACCACCGCGACCTTGCAGGGCGCCAATTTCCTTCCGTCCAGGGAGAGCCCTTTCGAGATCCTTTCCAAGATCGCCCGACTGGGGATCCCCCGCACCTTGGCCATATAGCTCTTGGGGCAATGGTGTCCGGCCGATGCGACCCGGTTTGCGAATTCGCCGTCGTTGGTCAACAGCAACAGCCCCTCGGTGTTGAAATCCAGACGGCCGACTGAGCTCACTCCCGGTGGGCACCCCCGAATGAGCTGGCCCACCAGCGGCCTTCCGGCCGGGTCCGAAAGCGTGCACAGATACCCTCGCGGCTTGTTCAGGAGCAGATAGGTCCGTCGTGCCGGGCCGCGAAGGCGTTTCCCGTCGACGCGAACGTGATCACGGGACGGATCCACTTTCGCACCCGGGCGAATGACCGGCTTGCCGTTGACGCAAACCCTTCCCTCCTGAATCATCAGCTCGGCCTGGCGTCGGGAACAGATGCCGGCGTTGGCTATGACTTTCTGCAGCCGATCCGTCGCCATGGTTCCTAAGGTGTCCGGTTCCCGGCCACGATTCCCTCGTCGGCCGACTGTTCACGGGTACCCGAGGAAGCGGTGTCCGTCTCCCGGCGGCTCGCGGCGGATTCCGCGGCCGCTTCCGATTCGGTTCCACTCACCACCGCCACTCCCTCCAGGGATGCCTGCGCCAGTTCCTGATATTCATCCAGGCTGGGGAGTTCTTCCAGGTTCTTGAGCCCGAACTGGAGCAAAAAGTCCCGAGTGGTCTTGTAGAGAATGGGTCTGCCCACCACGTTCTTGCGCCCGCCGCTGGTTACCAGTTTCTTTTCGACCAGGGTCTTCATGACCGCCGTGGCATTCACGCCCCGAATTTCCTGGATTTCCGGGAGAGTGACCGGCTGCTTGTAGGCGATCACCGCCAGGGTCTCCAGGGCCGGCAGAGAGAGCCGGATCGGCGGGGTCTGGTGTTTCAGAAACTTCTGAACCCAAGCGTGATGTTCGGGCTTGGTGGCCATCCTGTAGCCGTCGGCGACCGCCTTGATCTCGATTCCGTGCCCGGGCGAGGCGTAGCGGCGGCGGAGATGGGAAAGCGTTTGGCGAATGGCAGCTTCGTTCTCCTCTCCCAGCAGCTCGATCATGGAAGCCACGGTGACGGGTTCCTCCGCCAGGTAGACAAGAGCTTCCACGATCGGTGTCAGCTTTTCTTCATTCATCCCACACTCCAACATCACGAGGGTTTGCCGGCCACTGCCAACTCTATCCTGCCCGTCCATTGTTCAAGGTCGCCCATCACGTCGGCAAATCGCTTCTTGCGCCTGGCCATGATTTCTCCGAAGCGCTCCTCCTGAACCAGAACAATGGCTTGCAGATAGGACATTTCCAGCAGGGCCACAAAGACCACCACCAGGGCCTTTCGGCTCCGATAGAGGGCAAACAACCGGTCGACGGAAACCTCGCCCCGGGAATCCTCGAATATGGTCTTCAAGTCCTGCAGAACCCTCCCGATGGTTACCTCCTCCTGCTCGATTTCCATCGCTCGGGCGGCCGCGCGCCGCTCCTGGATTCTGTGGAAACAGATGATCAGGTCGAATGAGCTGGCTTTCAGCTCGGGATCGACGGTTTCGTCCTGATAATCCCTCACGCCCGGCAGGGTCCAGCTCGACCGCTCCAACAGTCCCTTCTGGTGAAGCATTTGGGCGGCGTTTTTGAACTTTTCGTGCTCCAGCAGCCGATGCACCAGCTCGGCCCGGGGATCTTCTTCCCGGCTGTCAGGCTGAAGCGGATCGGCCGGCAGGAGCATCCTGGACTTGATGTGGATGAGGGTCGCCGCCATGAGCAGAAACTCGCCGGCCAGCTTGATGTCCAGTTCCTGCATGGCCTGGATCGTGTCCAGGTACTGGCGCGTGATCCTGGCGATGGGGATATCGTAGATGTCGATCTGCTGCTTGCGGATCAGCTCCAGCAGCAGATCCAGGGGGCCCTCGTAGGCCGGCAACCGAATCCTGTAGGGATCGTCCATGGGTGGTTGTCAGGTCATCTTCATGGCCTGTCGCACGGCCTGCATGGTCTCGCCGGCCTCCCGGGCGGCCCGTCGATTCCCGTCCTGGATGATCTCATCGATCTCCTGGCGGCGGCCCGCATAGTGCTGCCGGCGTTCCAGCAGGGGGGACAACTCCCGGATCAAGCCGTCGCTCATCCGATTCTTGCAGTCAACGCAACCGATCCCGGCCGTTCGGCATTCTCTATCGACAGTCGCCTGAGTCTCCCGGGACGAATAGATCTTGTGGTAGGAAAAAACCGGACAGATTTCAGGATTCCCCGGATCGTGGCGGCGCTTTCGGGCCGGGTCGGTCATCATTGTCCTGACCTTGGCGCGAATGGTCTGGGGGGAGTCGGAAAGCGAGATATCGTTGCCGTAACTCTTGCTCATCTTTCGCCCATCCAGTCCGGGAAGCCTGGGACCGGCGTCAACAGGGCCTGAG
>JAPOZE010000020.1 GCA_026706225.1 Acidobacteriota bacterium | reverse complement strand
CCGCAGGACCCGTGCCGTTCTGCTCCAGACATAGTGGTCCCACCGCTCGACCGTATCACCCCACAGGTCGGCCACTCGACTGGGGTAGAGAACCGTCCCATGGGCTCCGGCCGCGAACAGCACCAGGGCGTCCACTCCGCTTCCGGCCAGTTGATCGGCGACGGTGCCGTGATCTTGCGGAGTGAGCGGCGGCTCGAAGCTGTCCAGTCCACCGACGTGGCGCCCGTCGTTGTAGAGGAAGACGCGAGGCGGGGCGTTCGGGTCCCGGCGCTCCGGCGTGGCGCCTGAACCGGAGGCCGTCCGGGCAGCCGGACCTGCCGGGAGACCGGCCGCCCGGGTTTGCAAAAATTGTCTGCGGTTCATTCGGGACCGGGATTCAGGGGATAGCGATTAGCCAGGCCCCTGCCTGCCGTGCGGATCACGCGAGGAAAAACGGCCGATCACTAAAAAGACGAACCACAAAAAGCACAAAAGGCACGAAAATCACCATTTGTGTTTTTGTGCCTTTTGTGGCCATTTCCGGTAGGCGTCCCGCTGCCGAATTTTGCAAAAGGCTCGACTCATCAGTCCGCTTATTGGCGTTCATTCGCGTCCATTCGTGGTTCGTCGTTCCCATTCGTACCCGTGGTGGATTGAGGGGCGGCGACAAATGCGGGATTAGGCCAGAATCTTGTGGGCTACCACACCCGCCACGTCGGTCAGGCGGAAGTTGCGGCCCCCGTAGGTGTAGGTCAGTTTTTCGTGGTCGATTCCCAGCAGGTGCAGCATGGTGGCGTGAAAGTCGTGAATGTGCATGCGGTCTTCAACCGCGTGGTAGCCGAACTCGTCGGTGGCCCCGTAGGCAATGCCGCCCTTGACGCCGCCGCCCGCCATCCAGATGGAGTAGCCGTAAGGGTTGTGGTCGCGGCCGTCGCCGTTCTGGGATACGGGGGTGCGGCCGAACTCGCCGGCCCAGATGACCAGCGTATCCTCCAGCAGTCCCCGCCCCTTCAGGTCTTTCAGCAAGCCCGCGATGGGCCGGTCGACCTGCCGGGCGTTCTCGGTATGCTTGGCATAGAGCTCGCCGTGCTGATCCCAGCCGACCCCGCCGGGCATGTAGGTGTGCGTGCACTGAATGTAGCGGACGCCCCGTTCGGCCATGCGCCTGGCCAGCAGGCACTGCCAGCCGAAGTCGGCGGTCAGGGGGTCGTCCAGGCCGTAGAGCTTCCGGGTCGGTTCCGACTCCTTTTCCACTTCAAACACTTCCGGGGCCGCCGCCTGCATCCGAAAGGCCAGCTCGAAGGCCTGGATGCGGGCTTCCAGCTCGGGGTCGTGCCGGCGCAACTGGCGGTGCCGCCGATTGATGTTCTGCAGCATGTCGAGCTCGTAGCGGGCCAGCTCGGGTGAATAGCGCTCGTTCAGGAGGTAGCGGATGGGCTCCTTCTTCACATCCTTGACATAGAGCCCCCCATGTCCGACGGCCGTGCCCTGATAGGCCCCCGGCAGGAAGGCCGCCCCCCAGTTCTTGGCGCCGCCGTGGGAGAGGGCCGGCTTGATCATGATGAATCCCGGCAGATTCTGGTTCTCCGTTCCCAGTCCGTAGACGACCCAGGACCCCATGCTGGGCCGCACGAAGGTGCTGGTGCCGGTGAAGGTCTGGAGCATGGCCGCGCCGTGGTCAACGCCCTCCCCGACCATGGACCGGATCACGCAGAGATCGTCGGCACAGTCGCGGACGTGGGGGAAGAGATCGCTGACGGGAAGCCCGCTCCGGCCCCCGGGCCGAAACTCCCAGGGTGACTGCATCAGCGGCCCCGCGGGGTTCTCGTCGTCAAAGGCCAGAGGCCGCTCGATGGGAAGCGGTTTGCCGTGGTCGCGGGTCAGGCGCTCCTTGGGGTCCAGAATGTCGATGCCGGAGGGGCCTCCGTGCATGAAGAGGAAGATAACGCGCCGGGCTCTGGGCTTGAAATGGGGTGGTCGCTCGGCCAGCGGATTTCCCGAGGGCGAGGCCAACAGGCCCGATTCCTCGGCAAGCAATCCGGCCAGACCCAGAAATCCGAATCCGCCGGCCGAAGCCCGCAGCATGGCCCGCCGAGACACCGGCACTTGGAGATTTCGGTAGAGGGAACGGAGATCATTCATGTTCGGATCCATTGGTGGAACACCGCGGCCCGGGGGCGTTCAATCCACGTAAATGAACGCGTTGGAGGACAACAGCGCCTTGCAGTAGCTCTGCCAGCCCTGGAGCCGGCTCTCGTGGCCCGGCGACCGCTCCTCGAATCCCCGGATGTAATCCAGGGCCCGGTCCAGTTCCTCGCCCCGGGGGTGCCGACTCAGGGTCCTGAGATGGGCAAGATTCAGCCGCTCCCGGTCACTGGAGCTCGGGTCCTTCAGCAAAAGCTCGGCCAGCTTGCGGGAGCGCGTCTCCACGAATTGGCTGTTGAGCATGAACAGGGCCTGGGGCGCCACGTTGGTCTGGAGGCGCTCTCCCGAGGAAGTGGTGGCGTCGCCGAAGTCGAACAGGGCCAGCAGCGGTGGGAGATTGGCGCGTCGCAAGGGCAGATAGACGGTGCGCAGGCGCTGGGTTTCCGGATCCATGCTCAGCCGCTCACTGCTGTTCTCCGGCTGGAACCCTGTTCCGCTCTGCAAGGTGCCCCCCATCTTCAGGTCGAGCGAGTCGTCCAGGGCCAGCATGCCGTCGCGAATTTCCTCCACCTTCAGCCGCCGCCTGGGGAAATGGGACAACCAGAGGTTCCTGGGATCGGTTTGAGCCGTCAGCTCCGAGCGCGCACTCGCCATCTGGTAGGCGCGTGAGCGCATGATCAATCGGTGGAGGGATTTCACCGACCAGCCGTTCTCCGTGAACTTCCGCGCCAGGAAGTCCAGTAGCCGGGGATGGGTCGGGGCTTCCCCCTTGGCTCCGAAGTTGTCGGGCGTCCGCACCAGGCCCTGGCCGAAGTGCCAGTGCCAGACCCGGTTGACCATCACCCGAGCCGTGAGCGGGTGCTCCGGCTGAACAAGCCAGCGGGCCAGTTGCAGGCGACCGCTGCCCTGGCTGGCTTCCATGGGCCGGCACCTGGTGTCGAACACCCTGGGGGATGTCTTGGGCGCATCCTCGCCCCGATTGGCGGGATCGCCTCGGACAAAGACCTTCTGCTCGACCACCTTCCCGTCCTCCACGGCGTTGGCCATGTCCGGTTCCGGAGGCGCGTCCTTCTCCAATTGCTCGATCTCCTTCTGGAGCCGTACGATGGCTTCCCTGCGTTTCTCGGAGAAGAGTTGGGTGTCGCCGGGCTCGAGGATAAACGGCGTCTGGTAGCTCTCGTCCCTCGGATTGCCCTTCAGATAGACTTCGTGGAAGAAGCGGTCCCTGCCGGGGATGAACCTGGGTCGGTCCTCCTTGGCTTCATCCGGCCCGGCCTTCTCGAGGCGCTGCCGCCAGGCCTCCAGTTCCCCGTTCCAGTCGTGGAAGAGCTGGCGGAATTTGTCCTGGTAGTCCTTGGCAACCGCCGGGCGTTGGTCCTCCCCGGACCGTCGCCAGGCCAGCAGGTGGGGGCGGAACCCCTGGCCGGGCTTGAGATAGCCGGCCCAGCGTTCCAGGATCGATTCTTTCAGATCCAGCGTGCGGGACAGCTTCGCCGGATCGGCTCCCTGGGCGTAGACCCGATGGGCGGCAAGCATGTAGTCGGCCAGCCGCCGGCTTTCGGCCTCTACGAACCTTTCCTTTTCCTTTTCGACCAGCTTCCCCTGGGCCTGCTTGCGGTCGTCGATTTTCTTCTTGTGATCGAGATAGATCTGGTGCTCGTCGGGGAGGACCAGGGGCTTCATGAACATTTCAGAGACATGGGAGGTCGGGTCCACGAAGCTGCGGGTGCTGGCAAAGACGGAGATCAGGGAGTAGTAGTCCCGGGTCAGGATGGGGTCGAACTTGTGGTCGTGGCAGCGGGCGCAGGTGATGCTCAATCCCAGAACGCTCTTGGAGACCACGTCGAGCTGCTCGTCGTAGACGTCGTAGACCATCCGGATCTTGTCCTGCTGGGCAACAGCCTTGGGGCCCAGGGCCAGAAACCCGGTGGCGATGATCCTGCGCCGGTCGACAGCCAGGTTGCCCGTCCTGGGAAGCAGGTCTCCGGCGACCTGTTCCAGGATGAATTCGTCGTAGGGAAGGTCCCGGTTGAAGACATCGATCACGTAGTCCCGGTAACGCCAGGCATGGGGGTATTTGTGGTCCTCGTCGTTGCCGGTGGAGTCGGCGTAGCGGGCCACGTCCAGCCAGTGCCTGCCCCAGTGCTCCCCGTATCGGGGCGAGTCGAGCAGCCGGCCGACCACTTTGTCGAAAGCGTCGGGGGAGTTGTCGTTCAGGAAGCGCTCGATGTCCTCGACGGCGGGCGGCAGACCGGTCAGGTCGAAAGTGGCTCGCCTCAGCAAGGTCAGCTTGTCCGCCGGAGGGGCCGGTTCCAGGCCCTGCTCCTCCAGCCTGGCCAGAATGAAACGGTCGATGGGCGTCCTTGCCCAGTCCCGGCGGGTGACCGGCGGCGGCTGGGGATCGGCCACCGGCTCAAGGGACCAGAGTCCCGTCGATACCTCGGGGGCCTCGCTCATCCCGGCGGTGGCTTGGGGCCAGGGCGCGCCCAGCCCGATCCAGGATTCCAGGTCGGCGATTTCGGCCGGGTCCAGCTTGCCGGCCGGGGGCATCTTGACCGCATCCTGGTAGCGGACGGCTCTGAGGAGCCGGCTTTGAGAGATGGATTCGGTCGAGATCAGAGGGCTCCCGGCCACCCCCTGGCGGAACCCGTCCGCGGTTGAGAGGTCCAGTCCGGCGGTTGCCAGCTCGGAGTTGTGGCAGGCCGTGCAGTGCCGGACAAACAGCGGCCGGATCTTTCTTTCGAAAAGTTCCTCCGCGTCCGACTCCTGGCTCCAGGCCGGAACGGCGTGCCCGCAGAGGGCCAGAACCGGCAGGAGCAGAAGCGCTGCCACCTGGGAGGGGTGAAACTGTCTCGATCGATGCATGCGGACTGTCGGCTTCGGAAGAGCGGTTCTTTAGGTTGCTTTCCGAAGTATACCGCGATGCGGGCCATGAAGAAAGAGATCGGGGCATTCCGGCGGTTGTTGTATGCTCCTGGCTCACACTCGATGATCGGAGGCAGCCAATGACCTACAAGCCCTTCCAGCTGGGTAGCCGGAAGCACGTCTTTGTGGATTGGAGCCTGATCGAGCCGGGTTACGGTCTGTCGTTCGGCGGCCAACGTCCCGAGAGCTGGGAAATGCCCTACGGGGTTCGCCTGAGGGCCCATAGGCCTCGGCTGGACCGGGTTCCTCTGGTGACGGCCGACAAGCCCTGGGAGGCCGGAAACGCCCGTAGCGGTCTGGGAGTCTACAGCACGCTGCTGGAGGACGAGGGGCGCTGGAGGCTCTACTACGACAGCGGGGACCTGAGCGGCGAGCTGGAGGTGGACGAGGACGTGGGAACCCAGCGGGTGATGGCTTATGCCGAGTCCAGCGACGGGATCCATTGGGTCAAGCCGGAACTGGGGACGGTGACCTACCGGGGGTCGCGCCGCAACAACCTGGTTTTCGGGCTGGATGCCTCGCCGGGCCGGGACGCCCATGGGGCAAGCTTCTTCAAGGACCCTTCGGCGCCTCCGTCCGAGCGCTACAAGATGGTCCATCTGGGTTCGCACCAGGGGCGTTTCTGCGTCTACGGGGCGCTTTCCCCCGACGGGTTGCGCTGGAGAATGATCCGGGAGCCGTTGATCCGGAACTATCTCAGCGATACCCAGATCGTGGTCGACTTCGATGCGGAAAGGGGAGTCTATGTCGGATACTTCAGAGGATGGACGGCCCACGAGCATGGCACCTCCCACGCCCGCCGGATCATCAGCTATGCGGAGACGGAGCGTTTCGAGCACTGGCCGGCTCCCCGGCCGCTGCTCGGGATCGACATGAACGACGGTCCCGACACCGACATCTACACCAATTCCTATGCCCGCTGGCCCGGAGCCGACGCCCACCTGATGTTTCCGGCTTTCTACCGCCACTCGGGCGATTTCTCCGAAGTTCACCTGATGACCAGCCGGGACGGCCTGAACTGGCAGCGACCCTTGCGGCAGCCGATCATTCCGGCGGGCGAGCCCGGTTCCGAAGCCGAGGGAGGCGCCTATGCCGGCTGCGGCCTGGCCAGCCTGACCCCGGGGGAGTGGTCTCTGCCCTATTCGCCCCGCCGCGGCTCCCACAACCAGGTCTTCTTCGACAACTCCCGTCCCGAGGCCGGCGTGTTGACCGCGAACTGGCGCCAGGACGGGTTTGCCTCGCTGGAGGCGGAGACGCTGGGCGGGTGCTCCACCCTGATCCTGGCTCTGAGCGGGTCGCACTTGGCGCTCAACGCCTGGACCCGTTTTGGGGGTGAGATACGGGTGGAATTGGCCGACGCCTCCCGGGACAACCGCAGGACCCACGCTCCCGCCCTTCCCGGCCGCTCTTTCGAAGACTGCGACCCCATCTCCGGCGACCACCTCGACCGCACCGTCACCTGGAGGGGAGAGTCGGATCTGTCCGCCTGGAGGGGGCGGCCGGTACGGTTGCGCTTTCGCCTGCGCCGGGCCAGGCTCTATTCCCTTCGCTCCGTATGACAGGAACCATGGCGATTCGCGCACTCCTCGCCTGTTTTTTGGCGGTTGCGGCTTCGGTCGCCTGGGTCCCTATCGCTGGTTCCGGGCAATCCGGCCGCGGCCTGCCCCGGGCGGGCTACGACCGGTGGAGCGCCTACGGCGGCGGCAACCGGCAGCTCCGCTACTCCCGCCTGGCCCAGATCAACCGCACCAACCTGCACCGATTGCGGGTCGCCTGGACCTACGATACGGGAGATGCCTTTCCCGGCTCGGAGATGCAATGCAACCCCCTGGTGGTGGGCGAGCGCCTGTATGCCACCAGTCCCCGGGGGCGGGTCTTCGCGCTTGACGCGGCCACCGGCAGGGAGATCTGGTCCTTCCGGCCCTCCCTTCCGGTCAAGCCTCCCAGCGACCGGGTTCGCATTCGGGGATTGATGTACTGGAGCGGGCACGGCCAGGCGCGGATCTACGTTTCCTTCTGGCACCGGTTCCATGCCCTGGACGCGGCCACCGGCAAGCCCTGCCTGGACTTCGGAGACCGGGGAGCCATCGACCTGAGGCGCCACCTGGGGCGGCCGCCCGATTCACTCACCGTATCCATGACCACGCCCGGGGTGGTTTACAAGGACCTGCTCATCCTCGGCAGCACGGTGGGTGAGAGCCTGCCCAGCGCCCCCGGGGACATTCGGGCCTATGACGCCCGCAGCGGCAAGCTCCGTTGGAGTTTCCGCACCGTTCCCCGTCCGGGCGAGGCGGGCCACCGGACCTGGCCCGGGGAGGCCTGGAAAACCGCCGGCGCGGCCAATAGCTGGGCCGGCATGAGCCTGGACGAGCAGCGCGGCCTGGTCTACGTGCCCACCGGTTCCGCCGCCTTTGACTTTTTCGGCGGGAACCGTCCCGGCCACAATCTCTTCGCCAACTCGCTGCTCTGCCTGAAGGCCGCGACCGGCGAGCGGGTCTGGCACTTTCAAGTGGTCAGGCACGACGTCTGGGATCGGGACCTGCCCGCCCCGCCCAACCTGGTGACGGTGTTGAGGGAGGGCAGGCCGGTCGACGCCGTGGCCCAGATCACCAAGTCCGGACACGTATTCACCTTCGACCGGGAGACCGGCCGGCCGCTCTTCCCGCTCAGGGAAATCAAGGTTCCGGTCGCGGGCGTCCCGGGCGAGCGATTGGCCGCCACCCAGGTCCTTCCCTCGAAGCCGCCTCCGTTCGCCCGCCAGCGTCTGACCGAAGACCTGTTGACCGATCGCACTCCGGAAGCGCGCCGGGAGGTCTTGAAGCGCTTCCGCAGGCTGCGCAACGGACCCCAGTTCACCCCTCCCAGCCTGGAGGGGACCCTACTCTTTCCGGGCTTCGACGGAGGGGGCCAGTGGGGCGGGGCGGCTTTCGATCCGGAATCGGGACGGTTGTACGTGAACTCCAGCGAGATGGCCTGGATCCTGCGGCTGGTGGAGAGAAAGACGGCCGCCGGTCCCTACACCGCCCGGCAGCTCTACCAGTGGAACTGCAGCGGCTGCCACCGTCAGGACCGCAGCGGCACGCCCCCGGAGTTCCCCTCGTTGATGGACCTGGGACAGCGCCGTTCCGAGGAGATGGTGCGCCGGACCCTCAGCCGGGGCGGGGGCCGCATGCCGGGTTTTGCCCACCTGGGGAAAGAGGTGCTGGAGGCCATCCTGGGGTTTGTGCTCCACGGGAGGGACACGTCCGTTCCGGCGGACCGGGCCGGCAGGCCTCTCTACCACCTGCCCTACGGTCATGACGGCTACAACCGCTTCCTGGATCCGGAGGGCTATCCGGCAGTAAAACCGCCTTGGGGAACCCTGAACGCCATCGATCTCGACAAGGGCGAAATCGTCTGGCAGGTTCCCTTGGGTGAATTTCCGGAACTGGCGGCAAGAGGGATGGCGGATACCGGATCGGAAAACTATGGCGGTCCCATCGTGACCGCGGGCGGGCTGGTGTTTATCGGAGCCAGCAACTTCGACCGCAAGTTCCGGGCCTTCGACAAGGCCGACGGACGCCTCTTGTGGGAAGCGCTGCTGCCGGCCTCGGGAAACGCAACCCCGGCCACCTATGAAGCGGCGGGGCGCCAGTTCGTGGTGATCGCGGCCGGGGGAGGCAAGAGCGGAGCCCCCTCCGGCGGAAGCTACGTCGCTTACGCCTTGCCGGTGGATTAGGGCCTGTTAACACTAAACAGCAATATCATGCTATCCTTTACGGATGGAACTCACCGAA
>JAPOZE010000199.1 GCA_026706225.1 Acidobacteriota bacterium | reverse complement strand
CGGTGGAGGCCATGGCCGTGGAGGCGGCCCGGAACATCGTGGAGCTCTATCGCGGGGGATGGCCGGCCGCGGCGGTAGCCAATCCGGCCGTCCGTGAAACCTGGAAGTGGTAAGGCCGTCCAGAGGACAACAAGATCCGCCAAGGCAATCGACGCCGAGACAAAAGAGATGTACACGAATTGATCTGAAAGCTCACTCCGCCGCGGCGGTTCGGGCCAGGGAGGCTCGGAGGATCTCCCGGTCGTTGCGGGCGAAGATGTGGCGGTTGGCGTAGGCCGGGTGGGACCAGTTGACGGCGCCGGCCTGGCGCCGGCCGATTCCCCTGCGGGAGGTGGGCGCGATCAGGTGGGTCCGGTCGATCTCACGGTAGCCGGAGGGCGACAGCCGGGCGATGATCAGCTCGCCCCGGTCGTTGGAAATGAAGTATCGATCCTGGTGGCGAACCAGAAAGGCCGTGGCCCAGCGCGCCTTTTCCCCGGTCACGGCCAGTGTTTCCCACAGCCGCGTGCCGGTGCTGGCGCTCAGCCCCCTGAGGTGTCCATAGCTGCAAACCCCATAGAGGGTGTCCCCGTCGATGACCGGCGTGCTGATGAGCGAGTGGAGCGTGTCGGTGTCGATCTCGCTGTCGCTCTTGCCTCGCCAGAGCAGTCGGGCTGCCGGGGACTTCCGGTCCAGGTCAAGCATCATGGACCCGTTCACGAAGGCGCTGATCAGCAGTCGCGAGCCGCTGAACACGGGGGTGGCCACCGACAGGCCCTTGTCGGATCGAAAGGGTTGCTGCCAGAGAACCTCGCCCGTCGCGGGATCGAGCGCGCTCACCGCCTTGGGGTGCCAGATGATCAGTTGCCGGCGCCCGCCGGCCGAGATGAGGATCGGGGGGGCGTAGCCGGGCTCCGAGTCCGAAGGCAGCGCTCGCCAGAGCTCCCGGCCGTTCTGCTTTTCGAAGGCCACCACCTTGGCTCCGTCCTGCCCGCCCACCACGGCGATCAGGCGAGGCCCGTCCACCAGGGGAGCTCCCACCATGCCCCAGACGGGGACCTCGGTTCCATAATCCCGCACGAAGTCCTTTTGCCACAGGATCTCGCCGTTTTCGGTGCGGAGGCAATAGAGAGCGCCCTTGGCTCCCAGCACATAGACTCGACTGCCGTCCACGGTGGGTGTGGCCCGGGGCCCGATGGCATAGCTTCCCGACAGCCCGGCGTAGTCCGCCTTCCAGGAGCGGCTCCAGAGGCGGCGCCCGCTGTTCTCGTCCAGGGCCAGCAGGCGCTCGGTTCCCTGGCGGGCGGTTTCGGCCAGGAAATCCAGCACGAAGACGCGCCCCTCGGCCACGGCTGGACCGGCATAGCCGCTGCCCAGGGGCTCCCGCCACTGCACTTGCAGGCCCGACGGGGGAAATTGCTGCAGAATGCCGGTTTCGCGCCAGACCCCCGATCGTCCCTTGCCCCGCCATTCGGGCCAGTCCTCGGCCCAGCTCGAAGTGACCAGGCAAGTGGCCAGCAGGAGCAGGGCGGAACGGCACCTTGGGAAAGGGAAGGGGACTCTCATGGTGTCTTGCATGGGCTGCCGCCAGTGGCCTGGAGGCGGTTTCAGCGCATGTGCCAGGGCAAGGTCAGGGGCTTGGCGCTGTTCAACTCGCCGTAACCGATGCCGGTGGTTCCCTTGGGGTCGGGACCGAAGTAGCGGTCGTCCAGGGGATCGGCGGCCGGCTGAAAGCGAATGTCACAGGAGAGCCGCACCCGTCCGGCCCGCGACCGATTGTCCAGGGACCCGTGCAGGGTATGCATGCCGAAGACAACCAGGTCCCCCGGACCAAAATCGGCGGTCAGGAGCCTGGCCTGGCGCTGTCGGGCCAGTTCCACCGGGTGAGGGTCCACCATCACTTTGGGCGAAGAAGTGGAGTCGTAGTCGATGGCGCTGGCTCTCTCGATCAGGTCGGAGAATCGGTTGGAACCCTCGACCACCACCAGGGGGCCCTCCTCGATGCTCACCTCGCCCAGGGCCAGCCAGACGGTGTGAACCCGCTGGGAGCCCCTGGCGAAGAAGGGATGGTCGTAGTGGAGGCCGGTGGAGCGTCCGGGGACGGCCACCCGGAGGAAGATGTAGTCGTGAGGTCTGCTGGGCTCCCCCAGCACCCGGTCCATGATCCCGCGAAGATCCCCGCCGTGGGTCAGCCCCCGAATCCCCGGGCCTTCGCTGACCGCCTTCCAGAAGGCGCCCAAACCCTCGGGTCGCTCCTGTCTCCGGCTGGTTCCGGTGAAAATGCCCTCGATGGCCGGCGGATGGATCTCGCCGACCTCCACCAGGGCTTCCAGGGTTTCCCGGCGCGCGGCCATCACCTGCTCGTAGTCCAGCGCCTGTCGCAGCAGCAGGTATCCGTCGTTGCGGAGCCGCCGCTGACACTCGTCGGGATCGTCCAGGCAGGAGGAGCTGTCCTTCAGCTCGCCAACGATCTCCGGGGGAATTTCCTGTTCCTGAACCACGCACTCCAGCATCTCGGGGGCACCTCCTCGTTTCGTGGGATGGCCATTGTATCCGGAATGCCGTGAGAGAGAAAGCAGAACCGCCGATGTTTCCCGCCGGCTCTTGCCGGGCCGGTCTCGTCTGGGGTATGCTCGGGCTTCACGGGAGGGGATCGGTTTCGCCCTCGAGGTTGGGTTGCCGGGAGGTTTGGCGATGTTTGAAGCCAGCAGACCGCCGTTGCCTGCTTGTCGGCTCCGTCTCCGGGAAGCGCCGGCGCCATTGCTTCGGACAACCGGCGGCGCGGAGAAGTTGGGCCTGTTATGGTGGGCGGTTGCCGGCCTCCTGGTTCTGGTCAGCACCGTCGATGTCGGGGCCGAGAATGGACAGCCGGGTTTGGCTCCGGAGGAGCTGACGGGGATGCAGTTCAGCCTCGAAGGGATCAGCTCGGAAGGAAACCCCGAGGGCCTCGCGCTGCTCTTCCGGGACGACAGGGAATTCAACGCCACCAGGACCCTGTCGGAGGGCCTTCCCCTGGACAATTTCGGGAGTTATACCTACCGCAGGACCGGTCCCGACACGGCAACTCTGACTACAACCTCGGCCAGTCCCGGTCAGGAGACCTGCAGCACCCTCCTCCACTTCACCTCGGCAGCGGGCGGCACCTACACCGGTTGGTGCAACCAGGGGGTCAGCAGCACGGGGCGGTTCCAACTGGCGGATGAGGATCCCTTCTGTCTTTCCCTGTGGGACGGCTTGCCCTGCGCCACCGTGGCCAACCTGCCCCAGGTTTACCTGGGCACGCAGGGGGAAAGCACCGCCGCCACCGAAGTGGTCATCGCCAACAGCGATCCCAACCCCAGCGCCTGCGAGGTTGCCCTGCTGTTTCACCAGGGCACTTCGGAGGGTCCGGCGGTATCTTTCAACGGCCAGTCCATGGACCGTAACCTCTACCAGGCCACCATTCCCAGGGAAGGCGCCGAGATCGTGACTCTGACCACCACCGAAGCGCAGAACCTGGTGACTGGATCCGTCTATGTGTACGCGCGCTCCCCCTGCACGGCCGCTTCCCTGCAGGTCCAGGGACGTTCCCTGATCGAGAACCGGAACAGCGGTGTGATCGAGGAGCTGCTGTCGGTGGCCGGCCAATCCCCCCGCGATTGGCTGGGGGACGGGGATTGCCGGGTGCTGACCGCCATATTCGGCAACGGGCGCAATGTCAGCCTGGCCTCGGTCACCGCTCAGCCGGGAGACGCCGCTCCCGCCGGCACTGCACTCCGGTTCCGGGCCTTTGACCTGACAGGAAAGCTCACCGGCAGTCCCTCCAGCCTTACCCTTTCCGGCGCCCGGCATTCCTCCGAGCCTTGGGAATTCGACCAGCCCCGAATCATCGAAATGTGCTTGGAAATTCCCGGGACCAGCAACTTTCAGACCGCCCTCATGGCTTTCGGGTCCAAGGCGACCAGCGGCAGGGTGCAGGTGACCGCCGAGAGCTTCGCCGACGCCTACCGGGTGGGAGACCTCACCGCCTGGTCGGCCGCCGCCTCCGCCGGGAATTGAAGGGGACGGGCCCCTCACTCCCCATCCGCTTCCCTGGCCAACCGCTCGTAGACACCCCTGGCCTCATCGAACTGTCCCAGAACGTGAGCTCTCTCTTCGGATGACCTCCAATCCGGCCACTCCTCCGCCTGCTGCTTGAGGCGGTCGATCCATCGCATGAAGTACTCGGCCGAGCGCCGGCTGCGAATCTTGCCGTCCCCGACGTAGACCCGGATGGCGTTGGTAGCGGCCATGGGGTAGCCGGTCTCCAGGGGATGGGAACGGCGGGGTCCGGTGGCCGTCAGGCTGAACCATCCGCTCTGGCTGACCTCGAGCGCCTCCTTTATGGAGACCTCAGACTGCCCCTCGGTGAGAGGGAACTCCTTGAGCACCTCGCCATTGCCATAGAGGGTCACCCGTTCCAGTGGGACGATGGACCGTACCGTGGCCTCCAGGCGGATGGTTCCGCCTTCCTCGGGCAGTTCCAGTTCTTCCCCAGGAATCCGGCCGTCGATGCCGAAGTCCAGCAGCGGACCGCTGCTGATGAAGGTCCTTCCCTGCCGCACCGACTCGATCCAGGATTCCGCCGTCAGCTTGCCCTTCAGGTAGGCGTAGGTCCTGAATGCCCCCGGCAGGCTGGAACGGTGCAGGTCGGTGATGGCGTCCTCGCCCCCCACCGGCGTGATGCCCAGGTCGTTGTTCAGGGTGTGGTGCCAGACGCGCAGGGTAGCCGAGTTGGGCGAGGACCACTCCAGGGTGTCGACCGTGCCCAGGGCCGCATCCACCGGGAAAGTCCTGGCGTGGGTCAGGCCCCTGTCCAGGGGATCGGTTTCCCCGGAATAGGCGTGGACATATCCCACCAGCGCTCCCTGCGCCCTGGCCTTGCGAAACATGTCGGTGTTGCTGGGATAGAGGCTCTCGATGGCAGTGCCTTCGTAGCCGGTGGTGAAGGGTGAGATGAGATGGTCTCGAAGTCCCAGCAGCGAGACGTGGCCGTGAAAGGGGGGGCGGTACTCCTCCCCCACGATCACCACCCGGTCGGGATCGGAGATGGAGACTGGGTGCTCGACCCGGTTGGGGACAAAGGCGTCCCAATCCAGGATGCGGTTGTCCTTGTTGGCGATCAGTTCGCAGACCACGTCCTGATCCTCGGCTCTGGCCAGAAACATCAGGTTCTCCAGCGTATTCCGCAGGTTTCCCCCGTAGTTCATGTGCACGTGGGTGGAGCCGCTGTACCATCCCCGCGCGGCCATGTCGACCATCGGCGACAGCACCAGGCTGACCCGGGAGACCTCGCCGGCACGGATCTCCACCTCCTGGCGGGCCGGCCGGTACTCCAGTCCCTTGACCGCCTCCAGGGTCATTTTCCCCGGGGGCAGCCTCATCTCGAATTCTCCGCCGGTATGGAACAGAGGCTCTCCCGAGATGCCGACCCGAGCGTAGCTGTCTCCGGGGGGATAGAACTTTCCGTCGGCCGCCCGCCCGTAGATCCGGGCAGCCGTCTTGCGGCCGGTGCTGCTGTCCCGCACCTCCGCCCGGAGCATGCCCATGGGGCGCTTCCAGTGGGTTTTCCGGGGCTGCACCCTCTGCTTGCGGCCGCCGTAAGTCTCCATCAGCCACAACCGGGGCAGACCGGGACCGGATGGAAGCGGGGGCTGGTTCGAGATGTAGGCAATCCGCTCTCCGTCCGGCGACCAGCGGGGATGGAAGTGGTCGTAACCTCCGAAGGTCAGCTTGTAAGGCGCCCCGCCGTCAATGGGGAGCACGTAGAGGTGGCTGTACTGGTCGGCTGCGCCGCCGGTGGAAGAATAGATGAAGCGCTTCCCATCGTGCGAGACGTGGGGGCGGGTGCGGTAGAGGCTCTGCTCCTTGAGGACGGGCTCGGCCCTGGCCATGCCCGGCTTCTCGGCCGGCATGCGCCACACGTGTCCCGATCCCAGGGGGACGCCCCGGTTGGAAAGAAAGAGCAGCTCTTTCCCGTCCGGGGTCCAGTCAGGTTGAATGTGCATGTCCCATTCCCCGAAGTAGAGGCGATTCCTGCCGTAGGAGTGGTCCCGGGTGAGGGCGGTGGCCGGTCCGGTCCAGCGTCCCTCCCGGATGGGACGCACGTAGATGTTGAAGTACCCGCCGGGTTCGGTGGAAACGTAGGCCAACCGGTTGCCGTCCGGGGAAAAGACGGGATCGGCGTAGAGGTGGGAGTCGTCGGTCAGGGCGTGGGACTCTCCCGTTTCCAGGTTCAGTATTTGAAGCTGAATGGTGTGGCCCCCGTGGTCGGCGGTATGGACGATCCATTTTCCGTCAGGGGACCAGTCGGGGGAGGAGTGATAGTGCCCATCGTAAGTCAGTTCGAAGGCTTCCCGGCTGGCCAGGTCAATTCGCCAGATGGAGCCCTGAAGCCCGACGGCGATCTGCTCGCCGTCCGGAGACCAGGCGGGAGCCCAGGGCGTGGACGAAGGCGCCGGCGGCAGGTAGTAGTTGTGCATGTAGCCGCCGCCGTGCCTGGCGGCGCCATAGGTTCCGCCGGTCCGGGGCGCTGCTTGCCGGGCTGTGTCCGGGGGGGCAGGGGAGCGGGAGCAGCCTGTGGAGGCCATTCCTCCCAGGGCCAGCAGCAGGATCCAGAAGAGAGGAGACATCCGAGGTGTGGGGTTCATGATCGGGCCTTTCTTTTCCATCCGGAGGGGGCCCGGCCAGTTTATTACAACTTCCGGTTGGCCTGGCGGACACTCTGGGATATCTTCAGGGGAACCTGGGCCAGCGGCAGTCAGTCGAGGAGGCGACATGATCCTGAGAGTCTGGATGCGTTCGAGCCTGATGCGGGGTCTGGCCTGCGGGATGCTGGCTTCTTTGGCGCTGCTCCCTTTCTGGAAAGGGAGTGAGACCAGGCCGTCCGGCGCTGCTTTGCCTCCCGCCATTGCCGGCATTGCGGGGACCGCATCGGCGGCCCCGTCGGCAGCCGAGGAATGGACCGATTTCAGGGGGCCGCGGCGTGACGGCCACTATCGGGGAGCCCCCATCCTGACCCGTTGGCCGGAGCAGGGATTGAAACCCCTCTGGCGCCGGACCGTCGGAGGCGGATACGCCTCCCTGGCACTGGCCGAGGGGCGGGCCTTCACCATCGAGCAGCGCGGCCCCCGGGAAGTGGTGGCGGCTTACGATATACGGACGGGAGATGAGGTCTGGACCCATTCCTGGGAGGCCTTCTTCGACGAGTCCCTGGGCGGGGACGGGCCCCGGGCCACTCCGACCTGGCACCAAGGCCGTATCTACGCGCTGGGAGCCACCGGAGAGCTGCACTGCCTGGATGCCTCCGAGGGGCGTTTGATCTGGTCTCGAAACATTCTGAAGGACAGTCGGGCCAGGAACCTGACCTGGGGCATGTCGGCCTCGCCCCTGATCGTGGAAGAGAAGGTCATCGTGCTCCCGGGAGGTTCCCGCGGCAGATCGGTGGCGGCCTACCACAAGGAAACGGGGAATGCCTTGTGGAAATCGCTGAGCGACAAGCAGGCCTACACCTCTCCCATGTGGGTGACCCTGGCCGGACAACCCCAGCTTCTGATCGTGAGCGCCAGGCGAATGATGGGGCTCTCGGGCGAGGATGGATCTCTACTTTGGGAGTTCCCCTGGATCACCGACTATGACGTCAACGTCGCCCAGCCGATCCTGTTGGGGCAGGACCGGGTCTTCATCTCGGCGGGCTACGGCCATGGCGCGGCGGTGGTGCAGGTAGACCGGACTTCCAAGGGTTTTGCGGCCAGCCCCCTGTGGCAGAATCGCCGCATGAAGAACAAGTTCACCTGCTCGGTGCTGAAGGACGGGTTTGTCTACGGTCTCGACGAAGGCATCCTGGCCTGTATCCGGGCCGAGACCGGCGAGCTCATGTGGAAAGGAGGCCGCTACGGGCATGGACAGCTTCTGTTGGCCTGGGACCACCTGGTCGTCCTGACCGAGTCGGGTGAACTGGTGCTGGTCAAGGCCGATCCCGAGCGGCACCAGGAGCTGTCCCGCTTCTCCGCGATTCGAGGCAGGACCTGGAATCACCCTGCCATCTCCGAAGGACTGCTGCTGGTCCGAAATTCCCAGGAAATGGCCTGCTTCGACCTGGCTTTGAGATAGCGTCATGGCCAAGGCCCGGTCCATTGCCGAGGCGCTTTGCGGGGCAGGAATCACTGACCTGGTGGGACTGCCCGACAACAGCTCGGCGGCCCTGTTCTCCCTTCTGAAAGAGGCTGGAGAGCCCGTCATCCGCCTGGTCACCCGCGAAGGGGAGGCCTTCGCCATGGCGGCCGGGCTTTGGATGGGGGGCCGAGCCCCGGCGGTCCTGATTCAGAACACCGGCTTGCTGGAGAGCGGGGACAGCTTTCGCGGCACGGTCCTGCGGATGAGGGTCCCCCTTCTCTGTCTGATCACCGTTCGGGGTTATGCCAAGCTGGAACGCGTCGGCCCACGACCCGACAAGCTCGACCCGCATCTGTTGAGCCGTCCCGATGTGGACTCGGCGGCGCTGCTCACCGAGCCCACCTTGCGGGCTTGGGGACTGCCCTTCGACTACCTCCACGACGAGCAGGACGTCCCCAAGGTCAAAGCCTCGGTCGAGAAGGCCCATCATCTGTCGACGCCCGTCGCCCTGCTGGTAACCCGGGATATGACTTGAGATTGAACCCTTCTTCTACCACCGGGGCGGATATCCCCTCTGGGAGGTGAGCAACAAGTATGGACTGGAGGACGTGGTGCTGGTGACGGAGACCGGCCGTGAGATTTTGACACCGGAGTCGATCATCAGCCGCGACATCTGGATCGCCTGAAAGTTCCGGGTGGGGAAATTCAAGTGGCTAGTGACCAGTGGTTAGCCCGGCCCCCGCCCCGGACGACGGGGCGGATCATACAGGATGAAACCGGGTGGTTTCAGACAAGCACCGCC
>JAPOZE010000699.1 GCA_026706225.1 Acidobacteriota bacterium | reverse complement strand
GGAGGGCAGGAAGACCCGGATCAAGAGCCTGCTGCTGAATCAGCACTTCGTGGCAGGTCTGGGGAATATCTACGTGGACGAGGCGCTATTCGAGGCGGGTCTCCATCCGCTGCGGTCTTGCCAATCGTTGACGGAAGAAGAAAAGCGAAAGCTGTTCCGGTCCATCCCAAAGGTGCTCAAACGAGGTCTCAGGTACGGTGGCACCAGTTTTCAAAACTATATCAACTCCAGGGGCGAGGCCGGGGCCAATCAGGAAAGGCTCCGGGTTTACGGGCGTTCCGGGCAGCCCTGCCGTCGATGCCGCAGCCCGGTTTCCCGGATCACGGTGTCGCAACGGGGCAGCCACTTCTGCGCGCGCTGTCAGAGATGAGCGTCGACCGCCTTGCTGTGACTCAGGACGCTATCGCCTTGGCGCCTGGTATTTTTTCAGGTGTCGAACCTTGTATTGGGGTTGACTCACCGCCACCCGAATCTTTCTGAACTTGCCGTCTCGCTTGGGATGAGTGGAAAGGTATTCCAGCACGAATCGATTCTTGAGCTGGTAGGGCAGCATCTCCAGAGGGCCGGCAGCCTCTTCTTCACTTTCCACGAAATACACCGATCCACCGGAGTGGTCGGAATAGACCTTGAGGGCTGAACCCTTGACGTTCAGAATCTTGATCCTTGTCCTGAAACTGACGGCTCCCTCTATTCCCAGTGCATAGACGGGATGACGGTGTCGTGCGATGTGGTCCAGCGTCGCGGGACCGGCGATATCCCGCCCTGCCGAGATGAACAGGACGGCGCGATTGGTGTTGCTGGCGTCACGCAGCTTGATCAGGGCCAGATCCAGAGCTTGGCCCATGTGCGGTCTGCCGCCGGTCGACAGGTTTTCGACGGCCTCCTCCAGGTAATCTTCCGGAGCCATGTAATCCAAAAACTCCTCGGATTCGCCACTGAAAGCGTTGACAAAGAGTTCGTCAGGGCTCTCCAGCCTGGTCGCCAAACGTTTCAGCAGCTTCAATGCCAGGCGAATCCCCTCCCCCTCCATGCTCTTGCTTACGTCGACGAGGACGCCGAGCGAGACCGGGACGTTCCTTTCGAAACGGACCCGGGTAACCTTCTGCAGCTTCTTTTTTTCGAATACTTCGAAATCGGCGGCCTGGAGGTTTTCGACCGGGTTTCCGTTCCGGTCAGTTACCGCCACATGGAGAGAGACAGGCAAGGGCCTGTGGCCGGAACGAGCCGGCGCCTTGAAGAGCCCGTCGGGGAGCAGCAGAAGGCTGCACAGGAGAACCCCCTTGATCGGAAGCGGGACCCGACGGCCGTTTTGGGAATGATTCCCGATCCGGCTGGGTTCAGGGTTTTCCGGCATTCTAGCCTTGTCGCTAGCGTTTTTTCTTGCGGTTGACCGCAGCTTTCAGGTCGGCTCCGGGGGAGAACCTGGCGACCTTCTTGGCTTCGATCTTGATGGAGCTGCCTGTCTGGGGATTGCGACCGGTTCGGGCTTTCCGAGTGCCTGTTGAAAACGTTCCAAAGCCGACCAAGGTCACTCGTTCGCCTTTTCTGAGCGCGCTCTGAATACCCGCCAAGGCTGAATTAATGGCGGCGTCGGCCTGCGTTTTATTGATTTTGGCATCCTTGGCGATTTTCTCAATCAGATCGGCTTTATTCACGGTTTCCCCTCCTTAGTTGGTCCGATTTGGTGCGGAAAGCTGGCCTGGCCCCCGCATCTCTCACCGAGTCGCTGGGTATTAGGTGCGAGCTTTATATATTCCTGAGTTGAGCCTTGTCAAGGTCTATTCCGGGCGCCGGTCCGTCATGAATGACGGTGCCAAAAAGCCGGACCATGGCGTCTGATTCAGGCCGGCCGGGCAGCTATTTCGACCGTCGACCTTCAGTCCCTCCGGCTCCGATCGGTTCATTCCCTGGACCGGGCGTCCCGGGCCTCGGCCAACACCCCGTCCACCACGCAATAGCCGCTGGAGTGGAAGATATCGGCGGTGCAAACCACCGACACCTTTCGAGTTTCACCTCGCAAAAAAGGCTGATCCTCGCCGAATTCCGGGTTGCCGGGCTCCACCGGCCAGACGATCCTTCCATTGAATTGCACCACGACCTCCAGGGGTGCGCCGCAGGCTTTGCAGACGAACGACCCTGGACTCCCTGGCCGCAGGTTCCTCTGCAAGCCCTGGGAATTGGGCCCTGGCATGATTCACGCCTCCAAATCGGACAGTTCCAAGCCGCGAGGACACCGGCGAACGGATACTGCCCGTTGATGGACCCATTGTACCAGTCAGGCCTGAAATCGACATCTCTGTCCGGATGGCCCATCAACACGGGGGGCTCAAGTGGATTTTGGCTTGACGGCAGACCGGATCTTACTTTCCAATGGTTTCCATGAAAGTTCGAATACTCCTGTTTGCGCGGCTGAGGGATCTGGCAGGCACGGAATGTGTGGAATTGGACAGCCCGGATATTGAGTCGGTCGGGGATGCCTATCGAATCTTGCGTGCCCGACACCCCGAACTGGAAGCCTTCAGCCGCAGCCTCCTGGTGGCCGTGAATCAGGAATTTGCGGATTGGAGCACGCCGGTTGCGGAGGGGGATGAGTTGGCCCTGTTTCCACCCGTCAGTGGTGGCCAGACGCCGCTGAACGCCGACTATCCCGTCGATGCGGCCGGCGACATTTACCAGATCGTCCGGGAAGGGATTCGAACCCGAGGACTGGTATCTCAGCTCACCCGCGACCAGGATGGGGCCGCCGTCACCTTTTTCGGCATTGTCCGCAACAACACCCGCGGGCGCCGGACCACTCACTTGTACTACGAGGCCTATGAGTCCATGGCACTTCGCAAGATGCGCGAGATCGGCGAGTCTCTCAGGCAGCGCTGGCAAATTGGTCGGGTGGGGATGGTCCATCGGCTGGGACGGTTGGAGATCGGCGAAGTGAGCGTCGCCATTGTCATTACTTCACCGCATCGAGGGATAGCCTTCGAGTCCTGCCGGTACGCCATCGACCGGTTGAAGCAGACGGTCCCCATCTGGAAGAAGGAGTTTTTCGAAGACGGCGAAGTCTGGGTGGAGGGCGAATGTCGCCCGGCCGAGAGCGGTCCGGCGGTTCCCTAGAATGTTTCCCGTTACAACCCGGCCACCTGGCGATTCATCTGAGGCTTGAAGAAACGCCAGGTCGTCGCACCATGCCCGCCACGATTTCCTCTTGGAGTTCGAGTCTCACACCCTTCCTGTCTTGGACTGCACTTTGCCTGTTGGGCCCGGGTGCGTTGCCCGCGCCATCCCAGGCACCCCCGGATGACGATTACAAGCTCGTTGTAGACGTTGACCTGGTCACTGTGCTGGCCTCGGTGAAGACGGCTGAGGGCGGCTTGGCCGCTGGGCTGAGCCGGAACGATTTTCACCTCTTCGAAGACGGAACTCCTCAGGAGATCGCTCTCTTCGCCAGGGAGTCCGACCGGTCCCTGAGGCTTCAACTTCTGTTTGACGGCTCCCTGAGCGTCACCACCGAGTTGGGGTCTCAGCAGGAAGCGGCCATCGACTTTCTGCGGGTGGTGGTGAAACCCAGGGATCGTGTATCGATCCTGCAGGTGTCCGAAGACGTGGTTGAGTTGGTGCGGGGAACCTCCCGTCCCAAGGCCATGGCCAAGGCGCTCCGCTCCATCCGTCCGCGAGGTGGAACTTCGCTGTACGATGCTGTCTATCTGGCCTCGCAATCGCTTTCGTTGTCTCGAGGGCGCAGGGTAATCCTGGTTATCTCGGATGGTACGGATACCACCAGCAAGGTTTCAATGGAGGAGTGCCTGCGACAGGTGCTTGCATCCGAAGCCGTTGTCTACGTCTTGCTGGTGCAGCCCATCAAGAGCGAAGCCGGACGGAATCTGGCCGGGGAGCGCAGTATGATCTACCTCAGTCGCGAAACCGGAGGAAGAACTTTTCCGGTCGCCTCCCCTGATGCCCTGCGGGAGTCCTTTGCGCGGATCGGAGAAGAGTTGCGGACCCAGTACCTGCTGGGCTACTACCCCAGGCACGACCGGGAACCGGAAGAGTACCGCAGGATCCGGATCGAGGTAGACCTGCCCGGAGCCCAAGTGAGAGCGCGAAGCGGCTACTACGCAACAGCCAAGCCGTCCCGGCCCGCCTCCGTCCGATAGTCGCCGTCTCAAGACAAATAACGTTTTGTCAACGCCCGGCATTGCGGTTATAGTACTCGGGCGCTTCGACAAGAGAACCCTGGAGTTTGCGTCCGACAGCAGCACCGTCGAGCCCGATGCGGTGACCCCGGTATTCCCGTGAACGAATAGAGGACGGCACGTTGTTGAGTCATGTCCAGACGGGCAAAGTTGCCGTAACCCATCCTCCCCACAAGGTCAGTGTGGACGTCAGTCGAGCCTACCTGCGGCGATGGCTGGAGGAGCGCGGCAAGAGCGAACCACTGATTGCCAAGCTGGAGTCCGTACTGGACAAGACCCAAATCGAATCCCGGTACATCCTCCTTCCGCCCGACGAGGTCCTCCAGACCAGAGATTTCCACACCACCAACACCCAGTATGTTGAGGCCTCGATCAAGTTGGGGACAGAGGCCGTTCAGCAGACCCTGGAGATGAACCGGATCCATCCTTCCGATGTCGACATGTTCATCAGCGTATCCTGCACCGGTTTTGTGATTCCCGGCGTCGACGCTCACATTATGAACACGCTGGGTATCGATGCCTCACGCATGATTCTTACCGAGCATGGCTGTGCCGGGGGCGCGGTCGGACTGATGCGGGCCTGGGAGTACTGCCGTGCCTATCCGGAACGAACGGTGGTCCTGCTGGCCCACGAGTTTTGCTCCCAGACCTTTCTGCTGAATGACTTGAGCATGACCAACATCGTGTGCTCGACTCTGTTTGGCGATGGCGTGGCCGCCACTGTCATTTCCGGCAAGCTCAACAGCCCCGAACCTCTCCCGGCCATGCAGCGCTGCACCACCCGGTTCTTCCCCGGCACCCTGGATTACATGGGCTTTGAACTCCGCAACGAGGGATTGCGAATCATTCTGTCCCCGGAAATTCCCTCCTTCATCAAGAGTCGGATCAAGCCGACCCTGGAAGGCTTCCTGCAGGAGTGCCAGCTTTCCGCCGAATCCCTGAGCCACTTCGTCATGCACCCCGGCAGTGTGCGAATCGTGGAGATCATTGCCAATCAATTGGGCCTGAGCCGTGAAGACATCGAGCCTACGCTCAAGGTTCTGTTCAACAAGGGAAACATGAGCAGCGTCACCGTTCTGGCCGTGATGCAGGAGATCCAGAACCGTTCGGCTCCGCAAGTCGGGGACCTCGGTCTCATGGTTGCCTTCGGCCCGGGATTTGTGGCCGAGATGGCCTTGTTTGAATGGCTCAACGGCCGGCCGGACTGACGTTCCCCTCCCGGATTCCACCCCGCCCTGAAACAAAAGAAAAAGAGTGATCCACGAACGGCCAACAAGCGGGACGGCTCTGCCGCATCGGCAGGGCGGGGACCCGGCAAGCCGGAGTGTGCCCCGTGAGGAGTAGGAGTGACGGGAGGAGGCGCCACCCGGGAACGCGGGCGTCCCGCCCGCATGCACTGCCGTTGCGTTCGGCTCAGTTTCCCTGCGATGCGGCACCCGGCCACCCTGCCGGCGGGAAGGGCATGGGCTGGGCCGAAGCAGTTTCCTGGCGCCGTTGCGGGTCGAGCCGGGTGGGGGAGACGGGCGACGCCTTGCCAGTGTTGTGCGGGCGGGACGCCCGCGTTCCCGGGTGGGCCTCCGCTGGCTGCGCACCGGCTTCTCAAGGCCCTATGGGTCCGTATCCTGCAAAGGCCTCACCCCTTTATTTTTTCTGAAACCGGACGATGTCGAGCGGTCGTTTAGTGATTCGAGCCTCGGAGTGACGGATCCACTCGGCGGCGTTTTCTGCTTCGCGGAGGGAAGCCCATGCGAGATTCGGTCTTGCGTGACCAACGGGTCCAACTCCTGGAGGGAGGGCAAGCTCACGTAACCACCTCGGACAAATCGTCCAGGTGAGAAGGTGGTTGTCCGATTGGCCGTACTGAAGTGAGGCCGCTGAAGCCCGCTGAACCGAGCCGTGGGGCTGTGCCGGCGCCGCGTTGGCGAACATGGTTTCGAAAGCAGCCCGGCACTGCCGGACCCGAGGCAAGTCGTTTCGGCAATGGAATCCCCGAACTGTCCGCCGCATAACGCCTTCATCCGAGGATCTTGAGTGATTGATCGAGTGAGTGAGTGATGAGAGCCCGATCCCTGTTTCCAACTGTGGTTGTCTGTCTCTTGGTTGGGCTGACTGCTGCGAGGGGACAGTTCCGAGGTCAGTTTCCGAGGAGTTCCGATCAAGACCGGGAAGGACGCGAACAGGGAGTGATCCGGGGAACGGTCTTGACTGCTGACGGCGAAAGCCCGCTGGCCAAGGCCACGGTGTCGCTCCGGAAGTCGGGCAGCCGCCGCGGTGCCGGTGAGCGGACCGCTCGCTCCGATGATCGTGGCCGATACGAATTCAGAGACCTCGAAGCCGGCAAGTACCTGGTGAGCGTGACGCGGAACGGCTTTCTCCCACGGAACTACGGCCAGAAGAGAGTCCAGGCATTCAGAGGGCAGCGGGGTGGCACTCCCCTGACACTTGGAGAGGGGCAGGTCTTGAGCGGGATCGACTTCAATCTGATTCGAGGGGGCGTGGTGGAGGGACGGGTGGCGGATCAGGACTACGAGCCTCTTTCGCGAGTCATCGTAACCTTGAGTGGCTACCAGACCATTCAAGGCGAGCGCGTTTTGAGTCCGGTGAGCCGAGCCCAGACCGACGACCGGGGGCAGTTTCGCCTCTTCGACATTCCGCCGGGAAGCTATTTCCTGAGCGCGACGCAGGGCGGTGGCTTTCCCTTTTTCGGACGGGGGGGACGGCGGAGGCAGCGTGGGCAAACCTTCCCCCCCACCTACTATCCCGGAGTCGCGAGTCCCGAGCAGGCCACCAGGATAGAGGTGAGCGCCGGCGCCGAAACGGGCGGCTTTCATCTCACCCTGATCGAAGCCTACACCTACAGTGTCAGCGGGAGGGTGCTGGCGTCGGACGGAAGTCCGGCTCAGTCGGTCCGGGTCTTCTCCGTCAAACGATCCGGGGCCGGACAGGAATCCTTGGGGGGCGGCGCCACCACGGACCTCCAGGGAACATTCAGGGTGGACGGCCTGCTGCCGGGCAGGTATCGTCTGATCGCCGGCAGGCGACGTGGGCAGGAACCGCAGATTGCCAGCGCCCCGGTGGAAGTGGTCGACCAGGATATCCGGGGGATGATGCTGGCTCTGGGGTCGGGCGCCTCCATCACCGGCAGGGTTGTGTCGGAGAACCGGGAGTCCACCCTGAATTGGCGACGTGTTTCGGTGGTCATCAGGCCCGCTGAAGGCGGTGGTCGGGGATTTGGGTTCGGTGGCGGGGGCCGCCCGATCGAGGAGGACTTCAGCTTCAGGATTTCAAACCTGCCCGGAGGACTCTATCGCTTATCCGTCAACCTTCCGCCCGGCAATCACTACGTCGAGTCCATCCGCGCCCAGGGACAGGACATTATCGACCGGCTGATAGAGATGAACGACCAGGACCAATTGTCGGGCGTGGAAGTCCGCGTTTCCCCCAACGGATCTCGAATCAGCGGCGTGGTGCAAAGCGAGGAGGACGGGAAAGCGGTCGATGGAGCCACCGTCCTGGTCTTTGCCGTCGACCCCCGACAGAGGGGAAGCTTTTCGCGCTTTACCAGGACAACTCAAACCGACCAGACTGGAAGATATTCTCTGGAGGGTCTGCCGCCTGCCGACTACCTGGTCTGTGCCCTGGTCGAACATGAACCCGGCCGCGAGAGTGAGCCGGAGTATCTGAGTTTTCTGGAAGGCGATTCCACCTCGATAGACCTTTCCGCCGGCGAAACGTCCAGCAAGACCCTGGTGGCGCTGCAAGCGCCCGAGGCCAACTGAAGCCGGCATCTGCCGGGCGGGCGGCTGGGTGTGGTCGCCTCCGTCCCTTGTCTGTTCTCCACCGGAAGCGTTTTGCCAAAAGGATCCATGATGCCCAAACCGGTTGTCGTCATTCCCGGAGACGATCCTCCCCAGTGCCAGGGTTCGCCTCAGTTGGAACGGCTCCGGTCCCTGGCGGAGGTGGTTCTCTATCCCACGCGCCCCGAGTCGCGCCGGGACAAGATCGGGCGGGCCCGACAGGCCGACGTGCTGATCAACTCCCGCAACTCGGTCAAATGGCCGGCCGACGTCCTGGAGGAATTGCCCAGGCTCAAGATGATCACCGTCTGCGGGATCGGCATCGACGCCATCGATATCGAGGCCGCCAGGGCGCAAGGAATCATCGTCTGCAACGTGCCGGGCAAGACCGCACCCATCGTGGCCGAGCACGCCTTCGGGCTGATGTTTGCGGTCGCCAAGCGGGCCGCATACCAGACAGCCTCGATTCGCGCGGGCGATTGGGTTCGTGTCGACAGTCTCTTTCTGCAGGGCAAGACCCTGGGAGTGGTGGGGACGGGCAACATCGGTGCCGAGATGGCGCGCTTGGGGCGCGCCCTCGGCATGAAGGTCATCGCCTGGACCTTTCATCCTTCGGCTGAGAGGGCCGCCGAGCTGGGCGTCGCGTTTGTGGAGCTGGAAGAGTTGCTGCGCCGCTCGGACGTGGTCAGCCTCCATCTCAAGCTGACCGAGCAGTCGCGGCATCTCATCGGCGAGACCCAGTTGTCCCGCATGAAGCCGGGAGCGGTCCTGATCAACGTCGGGCGCGGGGCCCTGGTGGATGAGGAAGCCCTGGCGGCGGCCCTGAGGACGGGGCACCTGGGCGGCGCCGGCATTGACGTGTTCCAGGTGGAGCCGTTGCCGCCGGGCCACCCCCTGCGTGCCTGCGAGCAGGTGGTTCTGACGCCCCACTGCGCCGAT
>JAPOZE010000228.1:269-8980 GCA_026706225.1 Acidobacteriota bacterium | reverse complement strand
CATAAACATCCGAACCCATGTAAAGGATCCGGCCCTCCATGCCCACGTTGGGAATGAAGTCGTTCATCCGGTTGAAGGCCCTCAGCAGAGTGCTCTTGCCACAACCCGAGGGTCCGATGATTGCCGTAATCCGATGTTGAGGAATGGACAGAGAGACCTTCTGGATCGCGGGTTTTGTCCCATAGCGAATGGTCAGGTCAATGACATCCAGGACCGACCGGGTCTGTTCCGAGGCTGAGTTTTGAGCATCGGGTTTCGTCAAAGTGTTCATCGACCTGTCCTCTCGGCGCGTTGTCGAATCCATACCGCGGTGGCATTCATGAGCAGCAGTGTCACCAGAAGTACAATGATTCCGGCTGCAGCCAACTGATGGAAGTCTGCTTGGGGACGGGAGGCCCAGTTGAAAATCTGGATCGGCAGGGCCGTAAAGGCGTCCATGGGTCCTTCGGGCACGAAGGCGACGTAAGTCAGGGCGCCAATCATCACCAGGGGAGCCGTCTCTCCGATCGCCCGCGACAATGCCAGGATCACGCCGGTCAGAATCCCCGGCAGCGCCACGGGCAGGACTTGCGCCCTCACCGCCTGCCAACGCGTCGCTCCCAGGGCGAAAGCGGCGTGACGAATGGAATCGGGCACGGCGCGGAGCGCCTCTCGCGCCGCGATGATGATGACGGGAAGAATCAGCAGCGTCATGGTCAGGCTTCCGGCCAGAACGCTTCGTCCCAGGGCCAGGAACCGCACAAAAAGAACCAGTCCCAGAATCCCGTAGACGATGGAGGGCACCCCTGCCAGATTGCCGATGTTGACCTCAATCAACTGTGACAGCCGGTTCCTGGGGGAAAATTCTTCCAGGTAAATCGCCGCTGCAACCCCCACGGGTATGGAAATTCCGGCCGTAAGGGTGATCAGCCAGACGGTTCCCCAGAGCGCCGACTTGATGCCTGCCTTTTCCGGGAACCGGGAGGGAAACTCGGTGAGGAACTGGAGGTCGAGCCAACGGATTCCCTCACGAGTGACGTGGAATAGCAACACTGCCAGGATGACGATCCCGGCCCAGGCCACAGCGGCGCAGAGAAGGCGAAAGCATTTGGTGGTAGCGTGCCGGCGCCGGAGGCGATCGGAACTCATTCGTAGACCTCGCGAAACCTCGCCAGCACTCGCTGGGCGATGATGTTCATGCTCAAGGTGATGGCGAACAGCAGGGCGGCCACGGCAAAGATGGTCTGGTACTCGACTGTGCCCACGGGGGTGTCGCCGAGGCTCACCTGGACGATATAGGCCGTCATGGTCTGTATGCTTTGGAGTGGGTTCAGTGTCATCTTCGGTGTCGCTCCTGCAGCCAGCGTCACCGCCATGGTTTCTCCAATGGCGCGGGAAGCGGCCAGGACGAAGGATGCCATGACTCCCGAAAGAGCCGCCGGCAGGACCACCCGCAGGGTCACTTCGAACTGGGTGGCTCCCAGGGCAAAGGCTCCCTGGCGTAGAGACTCCGGGACGGCGCGCAGCGCGTCGTCACACAGGGAAGCCGTCATGGGCAGCACCATGATGCCGACCACGATGGAGGCGCTGGCGGCGTTGAAAATCTGTGTTTGAGGGAAAACGGCGGCAATCAGGGGAGTCACGAAGGTGAGTGCGAAATAGCCGTAGACCACGGTGGGAATGCCCGCCAGGATCTCCAGAACCGGCTTGAGCACCCTCCTGACCCGTGCAGAGGCAAACTCTGCCAGGTAGATCGCACTGGCCAGTCCCACGGGGATTGCAATAAGAGAAGCGCCGATGACGATCTGCAGCGTGCCCGCGACCAGAGGCAGCACGCCGAACGATCGGGGTTCCAGAAGCGGCGTCCATCGGGTTCCCGAGAGGAAATCGAAGACTCGTACCTCTCGGAAAAAGGAGTAGGCCTCCCACGCCAGGATGGCAATGATGGACAGCGTGGTCAGGATGGACAGGAAGGCGCAAAGGAAGAGTACGAATCGGATCAACTCCTCCTTCGTCCGGGATTTCCTGGTGCCTGCGCCCGCCAGTAGCGGGCTAGCCGTTGAGGCCTGCGGCAAGATTCCTTCCTATTCTTTGACGCTGAGCAGATCTTCCAGACTCATGCCAACCCTGTGTCCCGAGGCGAAGAGCGAACCCGTGGCTCGATTCTCGAATCTCTCGAGCGCCAGTTGATAGACGCGATCCGGCAAGGGCACATATCCGACCTCCGTCACCAGTGTGGGCGCGTTCTCGAGATAGAACCTGACGAAGGCCGCCACCTCCGGACGCTCGGAGGCTTTCTTGCTGACATAGACGAAAATCGGCCGCGAAAGGGGTTCGTAGCTTCCGTCGTTGATGGTCTGTTCCGAAGGTGAGACCGGTCCTTTGCCGGCATCGATCGGCACCGCCTTCAGTCGGGAGCGATTCTCCCCGTAGTAGGCGAAGCCAAAGAAACCCAGGGCGTTCGGGTCCCCGGCAATACCCTGCACCAGCACGTTGTCGTCCTCGCTGGCGGTGAAATCGGCGCGACAGGCATGAGACTTTCCATTGATGGCTTCCGTGAAGTAGTCGAAGGTTCCGGAGTCGGTTCCCGGACCATAGAGATTCAGGGCACGATCTTCCCAGTCGGCCCGGATATCACTCCACTTCTTCACCGTGCTCCCCGGTTGCCAAATCTTCCGAAGCTCGTCCACGGTCAAGGAATCAACGAATTCATTGCCTGGATTGACCAGGACGGATATCCCGTCGAAAGCCACCGGAAGCTCGACGAATTCAATCCCGTTTTCGGAGGCCATCGAGATTTCCTTGGCCTTGATCGGCCGAGAGGCATCGTTCAAATCCGTTTCACCGACAGAGAATTTCTTGAATCCTCCGCCCGTACCCGAAATGCCGACGGTAACCCGAATATTCCGATTCAGCTTTTGAAACTCCTCGGCCACGGCTTCGGTAATGGGGAAGACAGTGCTGGAGCCGTCCACTCTCACGGTGGTTGGCCTGTTTCCCTCGCCCCCGGCACAGCCGAACAGGAAAAACGATGTGTACAGCGCACCAATAGCAACAATGATTCCCTTCACATTTATCCAGTGCCTGGTCTGCTTCATCAGCCCCTCCTTTCTCCAGCAAGACATATACAGGCCTCTTGTAAAGATCCAATAAAGAGGCGGCTTTTTGATGGGGGGTGGGGAAGTTTCTGCGGGCGGCCGTTTACGAGGGTGGGTTCTCTTGAAGGGACCGGGAGATCGGAAGGGAAGCGCGAAAGGTGCTGCCGATACCGGGTGTGCTCTCCACGAAGACCTGGCCCTGATGAATTACTGCAATGTGCTTGACAATCGAAAGCCCCAGGCCCGTGCCGCCCAGCTCTCTGGATCGGGCCTTGTCCACTCGATAGAACCGTTCGAAGACCCGGGCCTGATCCTGAGGCGCGATGCCCATTCCCGTGTCCTGCACTTCAATGAGGGCCTGCCCGTCTTCGGTCTTGAGGCGAACCCAGACCTGCCCTCCCCGTCCGGTGTACTTGATGGCGTTGTCAAGCAGGTTGGTGGTCAACTGCCCCAGCGCCTCCGCATCGCCCAGGACCTGCACGGGATTTTCGGGAACCTCGGTATGGACGGCGATTCCACGCTCTTCGCTGGTGGGTAACAGCGCATGTACGGCAACCCTGACGGACTCGCGCAGATCGATCGGGCGCAGCACCGGACCGCCGGGCGAGGATTCCAGGCGGGACAGCGTGAGCAGGTCGGTTACCAATGACGACAGGCGCATCGATTGGTTCCAGATCTTGGCCAGAAAATTGGCCTGATCGGAAGAACGCATGGACCGGTCATCGATGACGGTCTCGACCAGGGCACGGATGGCCGCGATCGGCGTCTTGAGTTCGTGGGAGGCGTTGGCGACGAAGTCCCGGCGAACCGTTTGCAGGCGATGCAAATCGGAGACATCGTGGAGAACCACCACGGCCCCCACCAGCTCGCCTTCGCCATCAAACAGCGGGGACGCCAGCATCTCTACGACCTGATCCTGGGATCGTGTCGCCAGCCGCAGTTCATCCTTCACGTCCCGTCCGCTTTTCAGGGTGCGGCTCAGGATGTCGCAGACCTGGAGGACTCTGGTCACTTCCCAAATGGGCTTGGAAATACTGGTTTCGGGCGAAGCTCCCAGGATCTTTCCGGCGGCCGAGTTCATCTGGAGGACGCGCTCATCGCGGTCGACCGCGACCACGCCTTCCACCATGCCCTTGAGTAGCGAGAGCAGCTTGTTGCGGTCGGTGATGATGGTTTCCATTCGATTTTGAGAGCTCTTTGCCGTTTGGTTCAACGCCCGAGCCAGGTCTCCCAACTCGTCGGTTCTGGTGGCCGGAAGCCGGCGGTTGTAGTCGCCGCGGGCCATTCCTTCGGCAACAGCGGTCATCGCCTTCACCGGCTTGACAAAATTGCGCGCCAGCACCAGTCCCAGCACCGTAGCGGCCAGTATCGCCAGAGCTGCCCCGACCGCGACAACGGTCCCGAGCCGGGTCAGCCTTTGGTTGATTTCAGACAGGGGCCGGGAGGCACGGGCATAGCCCAATAAACGGCCGTTGGCTTCGATGGGCAAGGCCAGATGCATGACCGAGACACCGAGCCTCTGGCTGTATCGGGTTGCGATGCCCGAACCGTGGGAGCGAACAGCCATGATCTCCGGCCGGCTGGCAAGATTCCCCATGGAGGAGGGATCCTCTTGTGAATCCGCCAGCACCAGCCCCTGCGCATCGATTACGGTCAGCCGAGTCCCGATCTCTTCTCCAAGCGATCGAACCTCCTGCTGCAGGACTGACTCCTGAGGTTGGCCCAGTCGGGCCGCCGCCACGCTCCTGAGAAGGGTGGCCTGCGCGGCCAACGATCTACGGACCTCTTCCCTGGAGTCCTCCTCCATGCTCCGGATGGACAGTCCTCCCATGATGGCAGCGGAGATGAGAATAGGAAGAAGTAACCCTGCGGTGAGCTTCCAGGAGAAGCGAGAGCGGATCATTCCTGGAGTTCCTTGCCCCGGCGTTATTGTCGGCGTGGCGCTACCAGCAGCGGGTGGCCCAGGTTGTCCCCGTTGGGCTTGAATCCCTGTCCGTCCACGTCCACAAAAATCGGGTTGTTGTAGGCGACCGGATGCATGGTGGCGGGACCGGCCCGCCCCCAGCCCTTGCTCAGATCGCTCTTTTCTCCCGTCGCCACCACGATCAGGTGGGCGTCTTCCTGGAGATTCACCCGAATGGTTTCCTCGAAAACCAGGGGCCGTCCCTTGAATTTGGAGGGGTCATTGGATCGTGTGTAGTTGTAATCAGGGTGTTGGCGTCCATTGACTAGAACCTGAACCCTGTCGATCTCCAGCCAGTTGGCGGTTTGCACCTTGACTTTCAGATCGATGAATCCCTCCGACACCACCCGGGAGCCGATCGGCATGCCGTCGGCCGTCTCTACCTCGAGGAAGGGGCCGTTGGAGATCATCATGCGGCCGGCTTTGGAATTGCGGATGATTTCCCGGTAATCGATGCGTTCGGGCTGGTCGGTGGAACTGGGGACATAGGTCCGCCAATCCCCGGCCGGGCTGGAGAATACTCCGTGGGCATCACTGACGGCCACGCACCAGACATTGCGTCCCTGGTTGAGAAGCTGCAGCCATCCGAAGATTCGATTCTCCCCGATTCGGGTTCGTCCCCCGCGCTTGTCGATGACGACGGGATCGGGGTTCAGGATCTGGTCGCTCCAGAATTCTCCGGCATCGATCAGTTCCTCGAATCCTGTAAAGCCCCCGTCGGCAACCTGGTCCTGGTTGCGGTCGTTGAAAACGATCCCCACGCCGGGATGGTTGATCTGAACCCAGCGGTCGGTGCCGCCCCCGAAAGCGTTGCGCAGGACAATGGCATTCAGCCGTGGATCGAACTGCCATGGCGGGGTCCCTCCATCTTGCAGGTAAGGGAAGCTTAGGAGCGGGAACGCGTTGAAGTGTTGCCCGCTGCCGGTGTGCTCCAGCCCGACAATGGTCTTGATGTGTTGGGTCAGGCCGAGGCGGTCGATGTGAGGTTGCCAGTCATAGATGCGGTTGTGTTCGGTCGCTGGAGCGAATTCGAGGTGCTCGGCCACCAGGTTGATGATGCGATCGTCGGTGTTGCAGTAGTTGTCGCCGCTCGGAGTGGAATGGGAGTGGTAGTCGGTGCTGATCCAACCGCTGGTGTCCACGGTGCGCTTCAGCGTCCCGCTGATCTTGACTGACTGACCGGGCCGGACATCGACCGTCTTCTCCAACATGTCGAACTCGGGCCCCCGGGTAATTCTGACCAGATAGGTCCCCGGGGGAAGTTGCTGGGAAAAGCGGCCGTCGTGGGAGTGGTACTGGTGGTCGCAGCCGTGAGCCCGGTAGGGGCTGCCCAGATCCGGTGTGGAGGTGCCGTTGCTGCCGATGAACTGAACTTTGCACGGCGAAGGCTTGCCGGCCTGGTCCCGGATGTCGAACTCCACCCTGGACGCCGCCGGCAGCTTGAAATCCAGCCGGGCGGTTCGCCCGGCAGCCACCGAAAAGCTTCGACGTGTAGCGGATGTCTCTTCCCGGCCGATGTCGACGACCTGGGCGTCATACTTCCCCACCGGCAACTGAAACTGAAAGTTGCCCTGCGCATCGGGATAGGAGGGAAGCTTGGTGCCTTGAATATCCACCAGGACCCTCGCGTTTACCGCGGGCGCTCCACCCGGGTCGGCCGCGTTTCCGGCAGCCTGTCCCGCCCTTCTTCCCAGGCTCGCCAGGATTCCGTAAGCCTCCAGGGGAGATGCGGCCACGGTCACGGCAATGGCAAACTGCCGCTCCTCGCCCGGTGAAAGATCCACCTCTTTCGGCAAGGGAGAAGCCAGCAGGCGAGGTGACCGGCCCTTTCGCCCACCTGTTTGAAGGGCGGCCCAGGCATAGGCGCGCTTGTCGAACGAGTCGATGCTGTCTCCCACCTGGATGCCGCCGACGTTCCAGCGCTGGGAAAACTCCTTCCAGGCAGCTCCCGGTTCGACGGTCTTGTTGCCGCCGAACCGGTTGCGATAGGTGGAGGTGATCTTGACGTAGGGCTGGTCGGCTGCCAACTCGTACTCATGCCTGATGGCGAGACCTTCCCCCTTGGCGGCCGTTCTTACTGCTTCCAGACGGGCCGTCCCGCCTTTGCCGGGTTGGCCGATCTGAACCACGGACAGAGGACCTCCCAAATGTCCGGGCCGGAGAACCGTCAACTGGTCATTGCTCTCGCCCGCCAGGTCGAGATCGTAGAGGCATCCGGGCGTGGCGAAGGCCTTCTCAACCGTCATGTTGGGCCTTCTCAGGGGCAGGTTGCCCGCCACCAGGAGCTGAATCCGGTCATTCCGCATCACGAAGTCGCCGATGATGCCATCGGCTTCCTTGCCCCCCGGCAAGAGGTTTGCATTGTGCTTGCCGATCTCGAAGACTTCGACCTGCCCATGTCGGGCCGAGAAGGCGTAGATCGTCAACAGGAAAAAACCACCGAGCAGAATCAGTCGTGGCATGGGGGTTCCTCTTCTGAAATAGTGGAAAATATTGTTCGGAGGGGACGACTGTCCGGTGAGCGCCAGACTCCGGCCGCCGGATTTGTATTGAAGGGGCGATCCCGGCGTCTCCCCAGGAAGGACGGCGTCCGTCCCTCCAAAAACTGTATCCTGTAGCAAGGGATCATAACCTTTCCCCCATGGGATTGAAAGCCTTGGCCGCCCTGCCTGGATTCAGTATATTGGTTTGGGGCAATCGAGCCGGCCCTGCCGGCTGGATACAGGATACTGGATCCAGGGACCGGTTCATTCACGCTTCATGGGTTGATCACGGGAAGGTCATTTGCGGCTCCCACACTTGGCTCGAGAACGCCGTTTCGCTTGCGGCCGTTTTGGACGATTTCAGCGCTGATGCTGCTCCCCGGCATCCCACGGTCGATATCCGAGGAAAGTGACATGAGAACAGACTTCAGAGTTGGGCGACGTAGTTCCTTGCATAGCATTTGGGGGGTATTTCTGATCCTCATTCTCCTCCTCTGGCCGGCCGGCGTCCGAGCCCAGGAGGACTTCACCATCGCCGTGATGCCCGACACCCAGAACTATGCGTCCGGCGACGGCGGGGGAACTCCCGAGATTTTCAAGGCCCAGACCCAGTGGATCGCCGAGAACCGGGAAGCTCTCAACATCGTCTACGTGGCTCACCTGGGAGATTGCGTGAACCATGCCGATCGGGAGGATCAGTGGCAGCATGCCGATGCTGCCTTCCGCAAGCTGGAGGGGACGCCGCCGATTCCCTACGGCATTGCCGTGGGCAATCATGACAAGTACATCTACCGCAGGCTTCCGATCCGCATCGACGGCGTCCGTATCGAAACCACCCAGCTCTACAACCGCTACTTCGGGATCGCACGCTTCAAGGACAGACCCTGGTTCGGCAAGAACCACGGGGACGACAACGACAATTTCTACCACCTGTTGAGTGCAGGTGGGCTGGATTTCATCCTCATGTTCCTGGAGTTCGCTGCCGGCAGCGACGTCCTGGGCTGGGCCGATGAGATTTTGAAGGAACACGGCGACAGGCGGGCCATCGTCGTCAGCCACAGCCTGCTCAAGCTCGACAAGACCTTCGGCCGTCAGGGGCAGTCCGTCTACGACGTGCTGAAGGACAATCCCAATTTCTTCCTGATGCTGTGCGGGCACGTCCTGGGCGAGGCTCTCAGGGAAGACACC
>JAPOZE010000228.1:0-236 GCA_026706225.1 Acidobacteriota bacterium | reverse complement strand
TCGGGCAAGGGGAGGAGACGGCTGGGTGAGGATCATGAAGTTCTCACCGAGCCAAATCCGGATCGAAGTGAGCACCTATTCACCGACCCTGGACAAGTACGAGAGAGACGCCGACAGCCAGTTCACCCTGGAGTACGACATGTCCTCCGATTAGCCGCACGCCAGGGCCCTACCAAGCAGATCCTATGAGAGTGAAACAAGGGCCTCTTACGAACCTCGGAGACTGGGCCCCCCAC
>JAPOZE010000039.1 GCA_026706225.1 Acidobacteriota bacterium | reverse complement strand
CCGAACGGGAGTGCATGCGGGCGGGACGCCCGCGCTCCCGGGTGGCGCCTCTTCCAATCGCTCTTGCTCCTCGAGGGGGCACGCGCCGACTTGCCGGGCCGCGGCCCTGCCGATGCGGCAGAGCCGTTACGCTTGGTGGCCCTTCGGGGATTCCTCTTTTTGGCCTTTGTGGATTAACCTCATTGGTTTCAAATTAGGCGCTGTTATCCGGGTTCGGCAATCACAACTCTCCTCCCGTGTGGGCCGGGAAGCGTTGCGCCTCTCTCCAATCAAGGGTTACAGTAGTGCCGGAGCCGGACTCCGACGGGTTGCAAGCCAAATTGCGAGCCGCCGGCCGGGAAGCAGGAGGCAACGGGTTGAAGCGTACTGAGAGCCAAAGGCGCAGCAGGTGGGTTCTCCATACACTGGGGCTGGCACTGCTGGCAATGACCCTGCCCCCCGTGGGTCTGACGGCCGGCGATCGGCATTCGCCTCGGGCGATCATCGACCGCGTGGACCAAGTCTTGCGAGGGACTTCCAGCCGCGGCGTGGCCACCATGAGGGTGATCACCCGTCACTGGGAACGGAGCCTGACCATGGAGGTCTGGTCCCTGGGCAGCGACTACTCCCTGGTGCGGGTCCTCTCTCCCGCCAAGGAAGCCGGCACGAGCACGCTGAAGGCCTCCAGGGACATCTGGAACTACCTGCCCAAGGTGGACCGCACCATCAAGATTCCCGCCTCCATGATGATGGGGTCCTGGATGGGGTCCCACTTCACCAACGATGACCTGGTCAAGGAGAGCCGCCTGGTCGAGGACTACGAGATCGAGACCGCCTTCGACGGAACCCGCGGAACCGTCAAGGTCTGGGAATTTACCTTGACCCCCAGGCCGGAAGCGGCCGTGGTCTGGGGAAAGATCGAATACCGGGTCCGTCAACGGGACTTCATGCCGCTGCAGGCTCGCTACTTCGACGAAGAGGGCGAACTGGTCCGCACCCTCACCTTCAGCGATTTCCGCCGCATGGGCGGCCGCCTGGTTCCAGCCCACATGGACATGCAGCCTCACGACAAGCCCGGTGAGCGGACCAGCGTGAGCTACGACGAACTGCAGTTCGACCTGGATATCGACAAGTCCTTCTTCTCCCTGCGGACGCTCCGGCGCGGGAGGTGAGCGGTCATGACCCTTCCTTCCTGGTGGCTGATCGGCTGGCGCAATCTGGGGCGCAACCCGAGACGCACCTTCATCACGGCCCTGGGCCTGGCCGCCGGCTACTTTGCCGTCATCTTCATGGTCGGCTTCGCCGACGGACTCAAGGTGGAGATGATCGACAACGGCACCGGCCTGATGACCGGGCAGATACAGATCCACTCGCCCCGCTACAGGCCGGACCGCAGCCTCTACGAGACTCTCGGGGGCCGTGCCGGAGCCGACTTCGAAGCCGTCATCCGGACGGCGGTCCGAGACCCCGCCGTGGTCGCGGCCGCTCCCCGCGTCTACGGCGCGGGCCTGCTGAGCTCGGGGCAGTCCACCAGGGGAGGCATGCTGATGGGCATCGACCTCGATCGCGAGCCCGGGGTCAGCCGCCTCATGAATTCTCTGTGGCACGGGCGGGCCCCCTCTCCGGCAGCCAACGAACTGATGATCGGGACAGAGATGGCCCGGCGGCTGGAATTGCAGGTCGGCGACGAGGTCATCCTGGTGGTTCCCGCTGCCGACGGCTCCATGGGGAACGACATCTTCCGGGTATGCGGACTCTACCGCACGGGAATGGCGGACCTGGACGGCGCCTTCGCCCTGGTTCCGATCCGGTCGCTGCAACGTTTGCTGGCTCTCGATCCGGGGAGGATTCACGAGATCGCCCTCGCCACCGCCGATCCCTGGCTGGCTCCGGTAGCCGGCCGGCGCCTGGCTGCCGCCCTGGCGCCGCTGGGGGTGGAGATGGAGGTCCTTGACTGGACCGGGCTGCGGCCCGAAATGCTGGAATACGCCCTGTTGATGGATTCCTGGTATTCGATCGTGGTGATTATCGTCTTCGCCATCGCCCTGTTCGGCGTCGCCAACACCATGCTGATGTCCACTTTCGAGCGACGCCGGGAGTTCTCGGTGATGCTGGCTCTGGGAGCCAGGCCCCACCAGATACTGCTCACGGTGGTTTCGGAAGCCACGGCGCTGGGATGGATCAGCCTGGTCCTGGGCGTGGCCGTCACCTTTCCGCTCATTGCCTGGTGGCACCACTACCCGATCGACCTGAGCTGGATCTACGGCGATCTCACCATGCTGGGAGCGCTGATACGTCCCGTGCTCAGGATCGAGTACAACCTCCCCGTGTCTCTGTGGACCGGCCTGGCTCTGCTGGTGACCGCGGTGACAGCCGGTCTCTATCCCGCGGCGCGAGCCGCATGGCTGCCACCGGCGGACACACTCTCCGGCCTATGAGCTCCAAGACCGCCGTCATCGCCAAGCTGGCCCTGCGCAACCTGAGAAGACAGGCCAGACGCAGCCTGCTGACGGCTGCCTCCATGATTGCCGGCGGCGCCCTGTTGATATTCAGCCTGATCCTGGGAGACGGAACCCACGAACAGTGGATCGACTCGGCCGTGCGCATGGCCGACGGACACCTTACGGTCCAGTCGGTCCGGTTCCAGGCCAGCCGCGCCCTGAAGGACAGGATGCCTTCGGAATCCCGAGTACTGGTGGAGCAAGCCCTGCGCCAGGGCGGCCTCCCCGGGGACATCCATGCCATGGTCCCCCGGCTCGCCGTCACCGGCATGGCCAGCTCCGCGGCCGGGGCCCGGCCGGCTCGCATCCTGGGGGTCGACCCTGCTGTCGAGGCCGCCTTTTCCGTCCTGGACGAGAAAGTGCGGCAGGGCCGCTACCTCCAACCCGGCGACAGGCTGGCCGCCTTTGTGGGAATCGGGCTCCTCGAGGCTCTCGATCTGCGGTTGGGCTCCAAGTTCGTGCTCACCGCCCAGGATGCCGATGCGGAAATCGCCGGCCAACTGGTCCGGGTGGTGGGGGTCTTTCGCACGGGCATTCCCGAGGTGGACCGCTCGCTCCTGCACATTCCGCTTTCCACCGCCGGGGCCTGGCTGGGCTGCAGCGGCGATGCCACTTCCCTGGGGCTGCTGCTGGGTAACAGCGAGCAGGTGCCTCAGGCCCTGCGCTCACTGCAGCAGAGGCTCTCGGAGCATCCGGGTTCGGCAGAGCTGCAGGCATTGAGTTGGCGGGAATCCCTGCCGGAGCTGGACGCCGCCGTCAAGATCGACGACTTCTCCAACTACCTCTTTCAGGGGATCCTCTTCGGCATCATCGCCCTGGGGATCGTCAACACGGTGCTCATGTCGGTGATGTACCGGCGGAGGGAGTTCGGCGTGCTACAGGCCCTGGGTCTGACTCCCGGCCAATCGGCCAGCCTGGTCCTGGTGGAGGGCTTGATTCTGACCGTCCTCAGTGGGACTATCGGCATCGCCCTGGGCCTGTCTGTCACCTGGTTTCTCTGGGGGGAGGGACTCGACCTGTCCTCCATGATGGACAACGAGTGGACTTTCTCCGGAGTGGTGATGGATCCGCTGGTGGTTCCCCGTTTCCGGGTGGCCCGGATGGTGCAGGGGCTGTCATTCATATTCCTCATTGGCATGCTGGCCTCCCTCTACCCGGCCCTGAGAGCCCTGCGCATCGATGTGGCCGAGACCATGAAGTTCGAGTGCTGAAGGAGTGCAATCGTGAGCAACCCGGCACTGCGTACCGAAGCGGTATGGAAGGTCTTTCATCAGGAAGCGGAAGAGGTCCGGGCCGTGCGCGGAGTCACCCTTACCATCCAGCCCGGAGAGTTCGTGGTGCTGGCCGGGCCCTCGGGATCGGGCAAGACCACCCTGCTCAACCTGATCGGGGGCTTGACCCGGCCCACCGACGGCCGGGTGTGGGTGGACGGACTGGAGCTGACCCGGATGAGCAGTCGCGAGCTTGCCCGGATGCGCCTGGAGAAGCTGGGCTTCATCTTCCAGTCCTACAATCTGCTGCCGGTCCTCTCGGCCCTGGAGAACGCCGAGTTCCCGCTGCTCTTGCGCGGCCTTGAACGCGGCCAACGGGAGCAGCGGGTCCGGGCACTTTTCCATCGCACGGGCCTGGCAGGGCTGGAGCAGCGCCGTCCCGGGAAGCTGTCGGGGGGGCAGCAGCAGCGGGTGGCCGTCATCCGGGCGGTGGTGGGAGAACCCGCCCTGGTCCTGGCGGACGAGCCCACCGCCAACCTCGACTCGGCCGCCAGCGACGTTCTGCTGACCGTGATGGAGGAACTCAACCGGGACCTCGGAACCACCTTTCTCTTCGCCACCCACGACTCCCGGCTGATGGAACGGTCCCGTCGCCTGATCCACCTGGTCGACGGTCAAATAGCCTCGGACCAATGGCAAGAGCCCCGGCGCGAATCCTAGGGATCGCGGCAATCCTGCTGGCCCTGGGGGCGGCAGGCGACCCCGGTCCGGCAGCGGCCCAGACTCCCCTGATCCGGGGGTACTATCACAACCTTCCCCTGTGGAGCCGGGCGACCCCATCCCGTGGCGGATTCTTCGGAGACTTCAGCCGCTTACGGCTGATGAGCGAGCCTCGCTGGGGTCCCCTCTCCCTGGAGATCGCTTACGAGCACACCATCGGCCTGAACCGGCAGCCGACCTCCCGAGCTCTTGCGATCGCCGGCGTTCCCGAAACCACCCCCTGGCTGGACCTCCAGTGGAACCTTTGGGAAAAGGACCAGGTGAGCTGGGAGCATCGCTTCGATCGCCTCAACCTGAGCTGGGCCCCCACCGGGAGTCTGGACCTGACGCTGGGACGCCAGACCGTCTCCTGGGCAACCACGCTCTTTCTCACCCCGGCCGATCCCTTTTCCCCCTTCAATCCCGCCGACCCCTTTCGCGCCTTCCGCGGCGGCGTCGACGCCGCCCGCCTGCAATTCCACCCGGGCCCCCTCAGCCAAGTCGAGGTGGTGGTGCGGCCTACCCGGTCGGCCGACGGCAGGGAGATCACCGCCCTGGGGCGAGGTCTGACCACCTGGAAGAACTGGGAAATCTCGGGTTGGGGCGGAGCCCTCTTCGACGAGCCTGCCGCGGCCGGGGCCGTTTCCGGCTCGCTGGGCCCGGTGGCGCTGCGCGGCGAGGCCTCGCTGCGCAGGACCCGCGGTGAGACTGTTTTGAGAGGTACCCTCGGCATCGACCGCCGCCTCACCGTCTCCAACCGGGACCTCACCCTGGTGGCCGAGTACCAGCACGACGGCCTGGGCGCCGCCGACGCCGGTGAAACCACCTCGGTTCTGGAGTCCGAGCCCTTCTCTCGGGGCGAGCTGCAGGTTCTGGGCCGCGACCAGGCTGCCGCCCAGGTCCAATACCAGCTTCATCCCCTGTGGAGCCTGTCTCTGCTCTGGCTGAGGAACCTCAACGACCATAGCTCCCTGCTGGCCCCAAGCCTCTCCTACTCGGCCAGCAATGAAGTCACCCTCACCGGTGGCGTCTTCAAGGGATTCGGCGAAGTCTCCCCGGACTCCGAGGGAACGCTTGCCTCCGAATACGGCGCCCTCGGCACCACCGCCTACCTTTCGCTGAGCATTTACTTCTGACAGGGTTATTTCAAAGCAGGGTGAACTCCGTGCGCCAGCCAATGGTCTCCTCCTGCCAGTATCCTCGTCCGTGATAGACTTACGCCGCGCCCGGACCCACCCCAGCGCGGGTGACGGTCCCCAAGGCCGGGGCTGACGCCGCCGTTCCATCCGGAGAATTCAAAGGAGCCGCCATGAAAATCGCCAACCTTCGCGGACCCAGAGACCTGCACATCGAAGAGCGACCCCTGGACACCAGCAACCTGAAGCCGGACGAAATCTGGATCCGGACCCGGGTGAGCGCCCTGAAGATCGGGACCGACCGAGGCAACTACGAGGGGGCCGAACACGTCCCCGGAGCCCCGGTTTATCCCCGGTGGGTGGGAGACAGCAACCTGGGAATCGTGATGGGAGTGGGCAGCGCCGTCCGTCGGGTCCAGGTCGGGGACCGGGTGGTGACCCGGCAACCCCACCAGTCGGAATACATCACCAACGAGGCGGCCAGCATGGTGAAGGTTCCCGAGGGGGTGGACGACGAGGACGCGGTCTGGGCTCACCTCTACGCGCTCAGCTCCTTCTGCTACCGCAAGGCCCATTTCGAGCCGGGCGAAAACGTGGCGGTGGTCGGACTGGGAACGCTGGGTCTGGGAGCGGTGGCCCTGGGGCCGCTGTTCGGTGCGCACCTGGTTGCAATCGGCAACAGTCCCACCCGCCTGGAGATGGCCCAGCGGATGGGGGCTCACGAGGGCTTCCTCTACAACGACCCGGACCTGAAAGCCAAGCTGGATGAGGTCACCGGTGGCTCCGGCATCGACCTGGTGATCCTGACGGCCAATCCCTGGCCCGCCTACCGAACCGCCCTCGAGATTGTGCGGCAGCACGGCCGAGTGTCCATCGTCAGCCTGTTGGGGAGGGGTGAAACAGACCTGGACTTCAATCCGCTTTCCATGTCCCTGTTCTACACCCGGGGCATCTCGCTGCACGCCGTTTCGGGGCCGACGGGGTATCTCTATCCGGACGGGGGCGGCGGTTCTACCATGGAAAACCGCTTCTCCAACGATCGAGCCGCCGAGCACATGCTGTTTCTGATGAAGACCACCTCGCTGGAACCCAAGAAGCTGATCACCCACCGCTTCCACTACTCCCGGATGGTGGAAGCCTACGAGATGATCTACCATCGGGAAAAAAACATGCTGGGAGTCCTCTTCACCTGGGAGGACTGAGGAGAATTCCGTGCGACGCTTGTGGTTGGCGGCTGCCTTTGCGGTGATGGCTGGAATTGCGCTGTGGTCCGGTCCGCGCCCGTTTGCCGGCTCAGGATACCGGGTCGTCCACGGTTGGCCTCAAGCACCCGAAGGTGCTCCCTTTGCCGGGGTCGCCGGGGTGGACGTGGATTCGCGAAACCGCGTCTTCATCTTCCAGCGCACCGACCCGCCCATCCTTTGTTTTGACGGCACCACCGGCAAGCTGCTGGCTTCCTGGGGCGAGGGCCGGTTCACCGAGGCGGCCCACGGCCTGGAAGTCGATCCCCGGGACAACGTCTGGGTGGTGGACGTGAGCCACCACCAGGTCTTCAAGTTCAGCCCCCGGGGAGAGCTGTTGATGACCCTGGGGACCCGGGGAACTCCCGGCCTGGGCCCCGCGCTCTTCAACAAGCCCACCGACGTGGCCGTGGCCCGCAACGGGGAGATTTACGTCGCCGACGGCTATGTGAACAGCCGGGTGGCCAAATTCTCCCCTGAGGGAAAATTTCTGATGGACTGGGGCAGCAAGGGCGACCGGCCGGGGCAACTGAATACGCCTCACGGCATCGCCGTCGACGGCCAAGGCCAGGTCTACGTGGCCGACCGTGGCAACCAGCGCGTCCAGGTGTTCGACGGCATGGGGACCCTGCTCCGCCACTGGAGCAGTCCCCGGATGCGCCGCCCCTGGGGCCTGGACATCGCAGCCGACGGCTCGGTCTACGTGGCCGACGGAGGGGACCTGGTCCATCGGGACAAGAAAGAGCGGATCCTGAAGTTCAGTCCCGAGGGCAGGCTGCTGGATCTGTGGGGCTCCTTCGGAAGGTACGACGGGCAGTTCTACTGGGCCCACGACGTGGCGGTGTCACCGACCGGAGACGTCTACGTCTGTGACGTGCTGGGACGGCGGGTCCAGAAGTTCGTGGCCGGCCCCTCCGGCTGACAGAGGGAACGGCCGCTGCCCGCGTCGAACAGGTGTGCCTTGGACAGATCCAGGCTCACCCTCTCGGGTGGGGGCTGGCCCGCCGCTTCAGGCCCCCAGAGCGCCAGCAGCGTATGAGCGCCGGCCTTGAGATAGAGAAGGACGCTGCTGCCCATCGGCTCCACCACCTCCACCTCGATTTCCAGCCGCACAAGACGTGAGTTCCCGTCCGGCCCCGACCCGCACTCGAGAATGTGTTCCGGGCGGATGCCCAGCGTGACCTGTTGGCCGCTCCAGTCCCGATGAAGGTTGAGTTCCGATAGCGGCAGCCGCAGGCTTTCGGTTTCCAGCCAGAGTCCCCCGTCCCGGGCGGCCACCCGACCCTCCAGAAAGTTCATCTCCGGCGATCCCAGAAACCCGGCCACAAACCGGTTGGCCGGCCGATTGTAGAGGTTGAGGGGGGTATCCACCTGCTGGAGGACCCCCTGGTTCATGACGGCAATGCGGTCCCCCATGGTCATGGCCTCGACCTGGTCATGGGTCACGTAGACCGTGGTCACTGCCAGCCTGCGGTGGAGCTTGACCAGCTCGGCCCGGGTGGCCACCCGCAGCTTGGCGTCCAGGTTGGACAGGGGTTCATCCATCAGGAACGCCTTGGGCTCGCGGGCGATGGCCCGTCCCAGGGCCACCCGCTGGCGCTGCCCGCCGGAAAGCTGCTTGGGACGCCGCCCCAGCACTTCCTCAAGCTCCAGCATCCGTGCGACCGACCGGACCTGCCGCTCGATGCCCTCGCGTTTCCCCTTCCAGGCCCGGCGGTCCAGCATCCAGGCCAGGGGGCCATGCGGGGGAGTCCGCAGGCGCAGGCCGAAGGCCAGGTTCTCCCGCACGTTCATGTGAGGATAGAGGGCGTAGTTCTGAAACACCATGGCCACGTCCCGGTCCTTGGGGGAGAGGGTGTTCACCCGGCGTTCCCCGATAAAGATTTCTCCCCGGGTCAGCCCTTCCAGTCCGGCAATGCAGCGCAGCACCGTGCTCTTGCCGCAGCCCGAGGGCCCCACCAGCACCAGGAATTCCCGGTCTGCAATCTCCAGGCTCAGGTCGTCCACCGCCGTCACCTCGCCGAACCGCTTGGTGAGATTTTTCAGCCTGATTTCGGCCATGGGCTTCGATGACCCCGGAATCCATGGGCTTGCGCCCGGTGGGCGTTTGGCGCTGCTTGTATAGCGGGCGTCGCCCCGGCGCCGCCAACGCGCCGCGGTCCCTGCTGCTGGTAGTTACTCTCGGTGCGCCGCGTTTGCCCCCCTCCGGCTCGACCGCGGGCTGAATCTCCTATGTGGCGACCTCGCCGATTCCGTCCCCCCCACCGGTTCGACTGCGGGCGGAGCCCT
>JAPOZE010000688.1 GCA_026706225.1 Acidobacteriota bacterium | reverse complement strand
GGAGCCCTGGTGGCCATGATGCAGCGGGATGCCAAGAAGCTGGTGGCCTACTCCTCGGTCAGCCACCTGGGATTCTGCATGCTGGGATTGTTTGCGCTGAATCCCAACGGAATCAACGGCAGCATCCTGCAGCAGATCAACCACGGCATTTCGACCGGGGCACTCTTCCTGATCGTGGGCATCGTCTATGAACGGAGACACACCCGGGAGATTTCCGAATATGGCGGGCTCTCCCGCGTCATGCCGGGCTATGCCGTCATTTTCCTGATCATCACCATGGCCTCCATCGGTCTGCCGTTGCTGAACGGATTCATCGGGGAATTCACCATCCTGGCGGGGGCATTCCAGCGACACTGGAGCTGGGGAGCCTGGGGCTGCGCGGGGATCGTGCTGGGAGCGGCCTACATGCTGTGGCTCTACCAGCGGATGATGTTCGGGCCGGTGACCAATCCCAAGAACAAGGACTTGAAGGACCTCAGCGTCAGAGAGTACGCCACGCTGTTGCCCCTGGTCATCATGTGCTTCTGGATCGGAATCTATCCCAAGCCCTTCTTCAAGTACATCGAAAAGCCGGTTGAGAAAATCGTGCAGCGGGTGCAGCCGGGCTTCTTCGACCGTTCCGAGGCCCTGCTGGCCAAGCTGCCCGTCCAACCCGTCCAAGAGGACAGCAAACCTTAGTCTCAGGTGGTGGGGGAATCGCTTTCGCTTGTTGGAAAGTGCGACTCAATGGGTGGGACTGAGGGTTATCCACAAAGGCCAAAAAAAATCCACGAAGGGACACGAAGAACGACGAAGGACCACTAAGTGTGACGGTTCTGTAGCATCGGCGGAGCTGCAGCACGGCAAGCCGGCGGGCGACCCCTTGAGGAGCAAGAGTGATGGAGGGTGCCCCACCCGGGAGCGCGGGCGTCTCGCCCGCATGCACTGCCGTTGCGTGCCGCTCAGTTTCCCTGCGATGTAGCACCCGGCCATCCTGCCGGCGGGAACGGCATGGGCTCGGCCGAGGCAGAGTCCCGGCGTCGTTGCCAGTCGACCCGGGTGGAGAAAATGGGCGAGGCTACGGGAAGCGGTGTGCGGGCGGGACGCCCGCGCTTCCGGGGGGTATTATTCCGTGACGCCGTCGCAGCAAAGGAGGTCCATCGGCCGTCCTTGGATCGGTAACGGAGATTCAGCCTCTTCGGGGTCTCACCAGCTTGAAGGTGTAGGTCCTCTGCTCGCCGCTCCTGGTCTGGATCAGCTCCACCCCTTTTCTGGGATAACGCCAGCTCGTGGTCTGGAGATCCGGTCGGAGGCGGCGAGGCTCCGGACCGAACATCTTCTTGAAGAGATCCAGGTTGCCCCGCCGCAGAATCGAACGGAATCGCCCCTTCACCTTTCTGGCCAGTGTGGTGTTGACGTAAATGGTGACGACCTTGCCGGACTGCTTGTCGATGTCCAGGTAGATGCCCCGTTCCTGGTAAGCGGAACGATACAGGCCTCCCACGGGGGTGGTTGCGAGGGATCTTCCCAACTGCTTGTTCTGGTTGACCTCTGCCGTCCGGTCTCCGAGCTTGACTCCCATCACCGACAGGTTGCGGCTGGTCAGGTCCGGAATTTTGGTGATGTCTTCCTTCACCAGATCGTAGACCTTGATCTCCTCCGGTGCTGCAGCCGCTTCTTCGGTTTTGGGAGCTTCCGCCTCGGAATCGGCTGCCGGCGGGGACTCGGGAGCCGGACTGCAGCCGGCAAAAAGTAAGGAAGCGACGACGATTGCAACCCCAAGAGGGTATTTTCCAGGCATGGCGTCCTCCAGGCGAACTCGGGCGTCCGACGTTGACCGCAAGCGGATGATAATGCATCCGCCCGGGAGAGCGCAAACAAGGTGGCCACCCGGTTCAAACAGTACGGAGATTTGCTGACGCTGGGGATCATGTTCCCGGCCTGCATCGCCATTGGTTACGGCCTGGGATACCTGCTGGACAGTTGGACCGGCAACCGGAACACCTTCAGCTTCATGGGTATCCTGTTCGGGATCGCGGCGGCTTTCATCAATCTCTTTCGAGTGGTCAGGAAGGTCGATGGGAAGGAATGAAATCCATCGCAGCGGTCTCACCGTTTCAGCCTTGACGGACGAGGGCCTGGAGCACCGGCTTGGGAAGATCAGTCTCGCTTTGGGTATTCCGGCCTGCCTGGCGGCTCTGATTCTCGGCGGACTCGACTCGGGCCTGGGGCTCCTGGCAGGGGCGGTGCTTTCCTGGATCAACTTCCGGTGGCTCAAGCAAGGGGTGGACCATCTCCTGGAAAGCACCCGGTCGGCGAAGCCGACCCCCAAGCGGGCGGCGCGTGCTGCTATCTTCAAGTATTTCTTAAGATACGCCTTGATCGGGCTGTCGCTCTATGCTACCTTTCGCATTGATATTGTGGAGGTCTTCGGGTTTTTCTCCGGGCTCCTGCTGGTGGTCGCAGCCGTGCTGGTCGAGTGCGTGTTGCAGGTAATCAAAGGTTGGAACGAGGACCCGTGCCATGGAACACCATAGCACCTGGATCGCCGAATGGGTCAACAGCACCCTGGGTCCGGTGGTGGCGGCCCTGCTGGGCAGTCTCTACGGGCTGTTTGGCTACACCTACGCTCCCGGGCATATGATCATCCCCGAGCACGTCACCTTCGCCGGGCTGGTGTTCCTCTTCTGCGCGGTGTTTTTCCCCATCGCCGGACGGTCCTTTTCTCTGGAAAAGCCGGGCAGGATTCAACAGATTCTGGAACTGGTGGTCGAATTCCTCAACGGGCAACTGGAGGAGATCATCGGCCATGGGGCCAAGAAGTACCTTCCCATGGTGGCGACCATCGGGATCTTCATTCTGCTGATGAACCTCTGCGGGCAGATCCCGGGATTCGCCTCACCCACCAGCAGCATCAACGTGACCGTCGGCTGCGCCCTGGTGGTGTTCCTCTACTACAACTACCTGGGGATTCGAAAGCAGGGGCTGGTCCCCTATCTCAAGCACTTTGCCGGTCCGGTGCCCCTGATGGCGCCGTTGATGGTTCCGATAGAAATCATCAGCCACCTGGCCCGACCCTTTTCGCTGTCGGTCCGTCTATTCGCCAACATCTTCGGAGAGCACCAGGTGGTGGCCGTGTTCTTCGGCCTGGTCCCCTTCATAATTCCGCTTCCCATCATGGCGCTGGGAGTGTTTGCCAGTTTTCTGCAGGCTTTCATCTTCATGGTCCTGACCATGATCTACATTGCGGGCGCCGTCTCGGAGGAGCATTGAGCCTCCGACGTCACGGAGCCGGCAGGGTCGCATCCGACCACCCCTGTCACTTGTGTGAGCCCGGGATGCACGAGGGGTTCCCGGGAACCACCTCCAAGTGGCGCTTCATTGGTTCCGGCGGGTCTCCGTCAGATCGGAACTCCGCAGCGAACCCCAACCGAAAGGAGAATCCATCGTGAAGCGATTTTACCCGGCAGTCTTCATCAGCATCGTCGTTCTGTTGGCGGCATCACCGGTTTATGCCCAGACCGATGCCACCGACTGGTGGCCGTTCTCTACGGACGGTACCGGCAGCCACTGGCATTACATCAGCATCGGTTTCGCCATGGCCTTCGCCGCCGCCATTTGCGGCCTGGCCCAGGGGCGGGCCGTCTCGGCAGCCTGCGAAAGCCTCGCCAGAAACCCGGGAGCGGCGGCCTCCATCCGGTTCGCCCTGCTGCTGGGACTGGTGCTCATCGAATCGCTGGTGCTCTACACGCTCCTGATCGCCTTCATGCTGTACTTCAAGCTGCCCGCGATTCCCCCACCCCCCTTCTAGTTCTTGCCGTAACTCTGCGGCCGCCTGTCGAGACTCCGGCAGGCGGCTTTTTTTTGGAATGCAGGAAAGGCTCTGCCAGGATCTGTGCGGGCGGGACGCCCGCGCTCCCGGGTGGGGCCGCGGCCGAGCCGGTGGAGGGCAATCGGAGGGTTACTGCCGAGGCGGCGTCAGGGATTCGGTGAGCTTGTCGAAGAAGCGCTTGATCATCATCTTGGAGGTGGTGTCGAGCAGCCGTTGTCCCACCGCCGAGATGGTGCCTCCCACCCGGACCTCCCCCTCGTAGCCGACGGACGTTCCGCCGTCTTCGGGGGTCAACTGCAGCAGGCCGTCTCCCTTCAGGAAACCGATCCTGCCGGATCCTTCAACCAGGAGGCGAAAGCTGTGGGGGAAGTTGCGGTCGGCAATGCGGACCTTGCCGTCGAAGAGGCCGGAGATGCTGGCCAGGGCCATCTTCATCTTCATGGCGTAGGTGTCTTCGCCCACCTGGACCAGGCTCCGGCAACCGGGCATGCAGCGCTCCAGCACGCTTGGGTCCTGGAGCGCCCGATAGCACTGTTCCAGATCCAGGGCGAGATGGCGGGATCCGCTGATCTTCAATGGGCCCCCTGCAGCACTAGAGCGCGGCCTGGATGGCCCGGGCGGTGTAGACGCGAGCCACACTCCTGCGGTAGTCGCTGGAGGCGTGCAGGTCCGAAATGGCCTCGACGCCTTCATCCACCGCGGCGGCAGCCTTGGCGACGTCGGCTTGGGAGCCCTCGGTGCCCTCCAGCAGCGCCTCCACCCCGGTAGCCCGGTAGGCCGTGGCGCTCAGGCCGGTCACGCCCACCCGAGCCATGGTGATCCGGTCGCCGGAGGTTCGTATCCGCGCCGCAACGCCCACAATGGCAAAGCCCGATGCCGGTTGCCGCAGCTTCTGGTAGCTGACACCGGTGCCGGGCTCCTCGACCGGCAGAATGAGGTCGGTGATGATCTCGTCCGGTTCGAGGTCCGTGGTGAGGGCATCCACGAAGAAGTCCCCGATGTCCACCACCCGTTCCGACCCCTTTCGAACCAGCCTGACCTTGGCCTCGAGGGCGCATAGGGCCGCAGGGTAATCGGCGGCAGGATCGGCGTGGGCGGCGCTGCCGCCCAGGGTGCCCATGTTCCGCACCTGGGCGTCTCCGATATGGCCGGCCGTTTCGGCCAGCAGGGGGCACTTCTCCTGCACCAGGGCCGAGGTGGCGACCTGGTGGTGGGTCAGCAGGGCGCCCAGATGCAGGCTGCCGCCCTCCTCGGCAATCCGGGTCAGGTCGGCAATGCGGCCCAGATCCACAACGTGTTCCGGAGCCGACAGCCGGAGCTTCATCAGGGGAATCAGGCTCATGCCCCCTGCCAGCACCTTGGCTTCGCCGTCGGCCAGCAGATCGACGGCTTCCTGCACCGTTCCGGGTCTGGAGTAATTGAATTCCTGGGGAATCACGCTGAACCTCCTTGCTGAACAAGTTTCCAGATTTTTTCCGGGGTCAGAGGCATGTCGATATGCCGGACCCCCAGGTGGGAGAGAGCGTCCACCACCGAGTTGACCACCGCCGGCGAGGCCGCGATGGTGCCGGCTTCACCCACGCCCTTGACACCCAGCGGGTTGACCGGGGAGGGGGTCTCGGTGCGGTCGGTCTCGATGGTCGGCACCATGGCCGCCTTGGGAAGGGCGTAGTCCATGTACTCGCCAGTGATAAGCTGGCCGGTGTCGTCGTAGACCACCTGCTCGTACAGCGCCTGACCCAGGCCCTGGGCCACGCCGCCATGCACCTGGCCGTCCACCAGCAGGGGATTGATGACCTTGCCGCAGTCGTCCACCGCCAGGTAGCGCTTGATGGCCACTTCACCCGTGTCGGGATCGACCTCGCTCACCACGATGTGAGCCCCGAAGGGAAAGGCGAAGTTGGGGGGTTCCCAGTAGTTGGTGGCAATCAGCCCGGGCTGCGTGTTGGGAGGGAAGGTGGGACCGAACCAACTCTTCGGGGCGATCTCGGCCAGCGGAACCGTCTTCCCGGTCTTGTTGCAGGTGCAGACGCCCTCGGCGTAGGTCACGTCGTCGGATTCTAGCAAAAAGGCCCCATAGGTCTCGATTTTCTCCTTGAGCTCCCGGATGGCCAGCACCAGGGCCGTTCCTCCCACGGAGGTGTTGCGGCTGCCGAAGGTACCCACGCCGTGCTGAACCGTGGAGGTATCTCCGTGGGCCACCGAGATGCTGTCGATGTCCACCCCCAGCTCGTCGGCCGCAATCTGGCTGAAGGTGGTCTGCGTCCCCTGGCCGTGGGGGGACACCCCCGTCATGACGGTGACGTTGCCCGAGGGCTCGATCTTGACGGTGGCGCTCTCCCACCCCCCGGCGGGCAGGGCCGGGGAGGGGCCGAAGGCGCAGATCTCGCCGTAGGTGGCGATGCCGATCCCCATCAGGCGGCCCTGTTGACGGGCCTCCTGCTGCTGCTCCCGCAGTTGAGAGTAGCCGACGGCATCCACGGCTTTCTCCAGAATGGCCGCGTAGTTGCCGCTGTCGTAGGAGACCCCCATGGGCGTGTCGTAGGGGAAGTCGCTGGGGGGAACGAAGTTCTTTTTTCGCAACTCCACCGGGTCCATCCCCAGTTCGGCGGCCAGAACCTCCACCATGCGCTCGATCCCGTGGGTGGCTTCGGGCCGGCCCGCGCCCCGATAGAGGTCGGTGGCCATCCGGTGGGTGAAGACGCCCACCACTTTGGCGTCGACGTTCTTGAACCGGTACAGGCCCGGCAACATCAGCACCGAGAGGGTGGGCATGGCCGGGGTCAACAGCATGTGGAAGGACCCCACGTCCTGGATGATCTTGACCTTCAGGCCCAGCATGGTGCCGTCCTTCTTGGCGGCCAGCTCGTAGTAGTCGACGTGGCCCCGGCCGTGAATGGTGGCCAGGAACTCGTCGCGCCGCGTCAGCACCCACTTGACCGGCTTGCCGATCTTCATGGCGATGAAGGCCGTCAGGGCTTCCTCGGGATAGAGCTCGCACTTGCTCCCGAATCCGCCGCCCACCTCCGGGGCGATCACCCGCAGCTTGTGCTCGGGCAGGCCCAGCACGCCGGCCATCAGGAGTCGCAGGATGTGGGGGATCTGAGTGGAGCTGTAGACCGTGAGCGTCTCGTCTCCGGAATTCCAGGAGGCCACCGTCCCCCGGGGCTCCATGGCCGAAGGGGCCAGGCGCTGGCTGACGATGCGCTCCTTGACGATCACGTCGGCCTCGGCAAAGGCCTTCTCGATGTCTCCGCCCGCCTGGTCGTGGGTGAAGGCCACGTTGTCGGGCCACTCGGCGTGGACCGCGGGAGCGCCGTCTTGCAGGGCCTCCTCGGGTTCCGAAACCGAGTCGGTGGGTTCGTATTCCACCTCCACCAGGTCGACGGCGTCGGCGGCGACGTAGCGGTCGCTGGCGACCACCACGGCCACGGGATGCCCAACGTAGTAGACGCGGTCCTGGGCCAGCAGGTGATGGTGCGGGATCCTCAGGTCGGGCAGGGAAATGGCGCAGGGAACCGCTCCCAGGTGGTCGATGTCCTTCCCCGTGTAGACGGCCACCACGCCCGGGTGCTGTTCGGCCTCCCGGGTGTCGATGCCCTTGATATTGGCTGCCGGGTGGGGACTTCGCACCACCGCGGCATAGTGCATGCCGGGAAGCTCGATGTCTTCCACGTAGGTGGCGGTGCCGGTGATGAGCCTCGGGTCTTCCCGCCGCCGGATGGGTTTCCCCACCATTCGCTCGGTTTTCTTGCTTACGGTTGTTTCCATGGCTTACCCTCCCACCTTGGCTGCGGCAGACTTGACAGCGTTGACGATGTGCTGATAACCCGTGCAGCGGCACAGGTTTCCTTCCAGACCGTGGCGTATCTCCTCATCGGTCGGATCGGGGTTCCTCTCGATCAGCTCCCTGGTAGTCATCAGCATGCCGGGCGTGCAGAAGCCGCACTGCAGGCCATGCTCGTTCCAGAAGGCCTCCTGAACCGGATGCAACTGCCCGTCGGTGGCCAACCCTTCGACCGTCTCGATTTCCTGGCCGTCGGCCTGCACGGCCAGCAGGGCGCAAGACTTCACCGTCTTTCCGTTGAGAGCCACCGTGCAGGCGCCACAAATGGAGGTTTCACATCCAATGTGGGGCCCCTTGAGGCCGATGACCTCGCGGAGGTAGTGGATCAACAGCAGGCGAGGCTCGACGTCGTCGGTGCGCTCTTGTCCGTTGATGCGAACATTGATTTGGGTTTTCATCTTGGGCGTCCTAACTGAGTTTGGATCATTGAAACGCGGGATTTCGCAAACCTATCAAATTCCAGAAAAAATGCAAGCCTCGACTTTTTCGGATTGGTGAATTTCGGGTGGGAGAAATCCCCGGGCGGCGGGGTGGCTTTGGCGGTGCGATCCGGCCGCCTATTGACAATCCCCGGGGGAGAACCTATGTTCGGAGCTTGTGAAAGCGGGGGCAAGAATACTGATTGGCGGATTCGTCCAGGGCGTCGGATTCCGCTATTTCGTCTATCGCCACGCCTCCCGTCTGGGGCTGGTTGGATTCACCAGAAATCTGCGCGGCGGAGAGGTGGAGATTGAACTCGAGGGTGAGCGCACTCTCATCGAATCCCTGCTGAAGCAGGCGCGCACGGGCCCGATCATGGCCCGGGTGGACCACCTCCGGATAGACTGGCAAGACTGTCAAGACAGGTACACTCACTTCGAAATCCGGCACTGATGACTCGGATTGGATTCGGATACGACATTCACGCCTTCTCCCCGGGACGCGCGCTGGTTCTCGGAGGTATCGAGATTCCGGGGGAGCGCGGGCTGCTGGGCCATTCGGACGCCGACGTCCTGTTGCACGCCATCTGCGACGCTCTTCTGGGAGCGGCGGCGCTGGGCGACATCGGCAGCCGTTTTCCGGACGATGACGAACGGTTCCGGGATGCGTCCAGCACGGAATTCCTGAAAGAAGTCGCCCGGCTGATCAAGGCTCATGACTACGCCGTCGTCAACCTGGATGCGACCGTGGTGCTGGAAGCTCCCAAAATCGCCCCCTACGTCCCGCGGATGAGGGAAACCATCGCCGGGAGCCTGGACCTGGAGACCGGCCGGGTTTCGGTCAAGGCGACCACCCACGAGCGGCTGGGAGCCCTGGGAAAAGGCGAGGGATGCGCCGCCTATGCGGTCGCCTTGATTCAGTCGGTCTGAGGAAAACTGTCGAAATGGGTTGAAAACCGCCGAACGGCGCAGGTAATCGCGCCGGACAGCGTATGTATGGAGCTCCTTTGGCCAGAAAATCCGATGTTGGCGAGTTGTTACTCATTATCTGCTTTCCGGGTG
>JAPOZE010000583.1:4871-9195 GCA_026706225.1 Acidobacteriota bacterium | reverse complement strand
CGGTCCGTCGGGTGTTAAAAAAGATTCATTAATAGGGGCAACTATAGGGGCAACCAAATTCACTCAAAGATCATAGAGTTATATATATCAATGGATTACAGAAGATATACAGTAGTTGCCGGGCGTACCAATATCTGAAACACCACCCTCACTTCCTGCACCCGTCTCGACAGCACAATACAACGGTGAGAAAAGACATGCCTCGGATCAGGTTTCCCTGGGGCTTCGACGTTCTGCTTCCTCCTGTTTCCGCAGTTCTCGCCGCAGGATCTTTCCGGAAGTCGTCATGGGGAAGGATTCGACGAAAGAGATCTCTCTTGGGTATTCGTGGGAACCCAGGCGGGTCTTGACGAATTCCTGAATGGATCGCCGGAGTTCCGGGGTCGGCCGGCATTGGGGCTTGGGCTTGACGAAGGCCTTGACGATGGCGCCGCGGATCGCATGGGGCACGCCGATGACGGCCGCCATGGATACGTCCGGGTGCTTGAGTATCGACTCTTCCACTTCCGCCGGGCCGATCCGGTAACCGCTGCTGGTGATGAGATCGTCGGTGCGTCCCACGAACCAGATATAGCCGTCGTTGTCCATCCGCGCCAGGTCGCCGGTGCGCGCCCAATCTCCCGTGAATTTCTCCCGGGTGGCCCGGGGACTCTTCCAGTACTCCAGGAACATCACCGGGTCGGGTCTCCTGACGGCTATTTCTCCGATCTCGCCGGCCGGGGCAGGACTCCCGTCCTCGCCAATCACCTCGACCCGATGTCCGGGGATCGGCCGACCCATGGACCCCGGCTTGATTCCCATCACTTCGTGACAACTGCCCACGACCATGTTGGCCTCGGTCTGGCCGTAGACTTCGTTGACGGTCACACCCAGAGTTCCCTTGGCCCATTCAAGAACTTCGGCTCCCAGAGGCTCTCCGCCGCTGAAAATCGATCTCAGTCTGAAACGGTATCGGTTCCGCGGTTCCGGGACCTCGCGCATCATTTTCAGAGCCGTCGGAGGGATGAGGGCGTTGCGAATCCGGTGCCGTCCCAACAGGGCAAAGGCCCGTTCAGGATCGAATTTCCGAAAGGTCCCGGCAACGACAGGGAGTCCGTGATGCCAGGCCGGCAGCAACACGTCCATGAGCCCGGCCACCCAGGCCCAGTCCGCCGGAGTCCAAAAGCAGTCGTCCGGCTGAGGAGCGAAGTTGTTGGAAAATTCGACTCCGGGCAGATGGCCCAGCAGCGCGCGGTGGGCGTGCAGAGCTCCCTTGGGCGGGCCCGTGGTTCCGGAGGTATAGATCAGCAGTGCGGGGTCTTCGGCCCTGGTCCGCACCGGCGCGAAGGGGCCCCTTGCCCCGGTCAGCAGCTCGTCGAAGCGGTGAAACTCACTCGCGCTGCCCTGGGTCACGACAACAATCAACTTCAGCGACGGCAACCGGCTGCGTATGGCGGTGACCTTTTCCAGGTTCTCGGCATTCACGAACACGGCCTTGGCCCCGCTGTCATGCAGCCGGTATTGGAGGGCGTCGGGGCCGAACAGACAGAACAGGGGAACCGCGACGGCTCCCAGCTTGGCGGAGGCCAGGTGGGTCAGCGCGGCTTGCGGGCTCTGCGGCAGCACAATAGCGATGCGGTCCCCTCTTTCAATGCCCAGGGACCTCAGAGCGGCGGCCAACCGGTCGCTCCAGTTTCTGAGCTGATGGAATGAGTACTCGGTGGAGGCGCCGGTCTCCTCCTGGTGGTAGATCAGGGCCCGCCTGGCCCTTCCGGTCGCGTGCCGGTCGCAGACGTCGACGGCGATGTTGTAGTCTTGCGGAACCTCCCAGCGGAATGCGTCATAGGTCTCCTGGTAGCTTGGTCTTCTCAGAAGCATGTGGGGGCAGGTCTCCGTCAGGTCCGGTCGGCCAGGTCAGCCGCTGTTCTTGCGCTTCGGTATTGCCGATCCTGCTCAACCGAATCTGAAATCGTCCGGTCAAGGTTGGGGCTGGGATTCGGGATCAAAGGCCCAATTCTGCGGGGACCGGCTCTTCAGGGCCGTAGTCGTAGAAGCCCCTCCCCGATTTGCGGCCGTAGAAGCCGGCCTGAACCATCTGCTTGAGCAAGGGGGGCGGCGCGTACTGCGCCTCGCGGTATTCGTCGAACATGATGTTGGCGATGGAGTAGATGGTGTCGAGCCCGACGAAATCGAGCAGGGTGAGCGGACCCATGGGGTGCCCGCAGCCCAGGCTCATGCCCCGATCGATATCCTCGATGGAGGCGGTGCCTCTCTCCACGGCTCGAATGGCGCTGAGCAGGTAGGGCACCAGGAGCAGGTTGACGACGAATCCCGAGTTGTCCTTGCAGGCAACGGGAACCTTTCCCACCGATTGGGCCCACTGGAAGACGGTGTTGAAGGTCGCCTGATTCGTCTGAATGGTTCGAACCACTTCCACCAGCTTCATGATGGGAACGGGATTAAAGAAGTGCAAACCGAGAAACTGTTCCGGACGGCCAGTGACCACCGCCATCTCGGTGACCGTCAGGGATGACGTGTTGGTGGCGAAAATCGCCTCCGGCTTGCAGATCCCGTCGAGCGCGGCGAAGACTTCCTTCTTGACCGCGATGTCTTCGGTGACGGCTTCGATGACGAGCTCGCATTCGCCCAGCTCCTCCAAGGCCGTGGTTCCGGACAGGTTCTTCAGCGTCTGCTCTTTCTGCTCGAGGGTTCCCTTTCCTCTCTTGACCGACCGATCCAGGAATGCGGCGATCTTCGCGAGACCTCGATCCAGGAGCTCCCGGGACACCTCGCAAACCACGGTCCGATAACCGCCGGCGGCCGAGACCTGTGCAATACCGGAACCCATCAGACCGGCTCCCACCACTCCAACCCTTGTTATGGTCATGGCTCCTCCCAGCCTGCCGCCCGTTTCCGCCTGAGGACCCGGCGCCCGGGCGAGACATGCGGGCTAGAACCGGTCGGCGCGATAGGCTTCGAAACGGCTGTCCTGGGCCCGCTCGGCCACCAGGTCGGCAATGATCTTGCCCGAGGTGGCGGCGCCGGTCAGTCCGAGGTGCCCGTGGCCGAAGGCGAAGTAGACCGAGCGGTGCACCGGCGAGCGGCCCAGTACCGGCAGGGAATCGGGCATGGACGGCCGGCAACCCATCCAGGGAACCGCCCCCTGGCCGTTCAGGGAGGGCAGCGCTTGCCGGGCGGCCTGGAACAGGGCATGGGCCCTGGCGAAGTTGGGCTTGGCGTGGACGCTGGCCAGCTCGACAGTGCCGGCCAGGCGCATCCCCCCTTCCATGGGCGTCAGGCCGAAGTACCGGTCCCCGTGGACCACGGTTCGCTGCAGCCTGATCCCGGCCTGCGGCAGCATGAGGTGGTAGCCGCGTTCGGCCTCCAGCGGCAGCCGGCTTCCCAGCCTGGCTGCCAGGGGGCGCGAATAGGCTCCGGCCGCCACCACCAGTTGATCGGCCGGATGGCGGGCGGCATCGGTAATCACCGACCAGAGGCCGTCCGCACCCGTGCGAAAGTCGGTGACCCTCTCCCGCAATAGGTCTCCGCCGCGGCGCACGAAATCCTCGGCCAGCAATCGGGTCAACCCCAACGGGCTGGTGGTATGCCCCGACTCGGGATAGAAGGCTCCCTGCCGGCATCGGTCCGCCAGCTCCGGCTCCAGCTCCCGAATCCCCTTCTGATCCAGCATCTCCACCTGGACGCCGCAGCGGCGCAGCAGGTCGAACTTGACTTGGGCCTTGGCAAAGGCACGTTCCGACTGGTAGACGTCCAGCCTGCCCTTGCGCCGGATCAGGTGCTCGGCCCCGGCCTGCTCCAGCAGCGGGGCGAAGGCGATGAGGGCATCCTTGTTGAGCCGGTAGAGAGCCCTGGCGATTGCGTCAACGCGCCCGGGGGAGCTGGCAGCCACGAATCGCAGCAGCCAGGGGAGCAGGCTCGGGAGGTAGGGCCAGCGAATGGTCAAGGGCCCCAGGGGATCCAGGACCATGGCCGGCACCTCCCTGGCGATGCCCGGAAGGCCCAGGGGCACGCAGTAGCCGGTCACGAACTGTCCGGCGTTCCCGCTGCTGCAGGCCTCACCGGGGCCCCCGGGATCGATGATCGCCACGCTGTGCCCGTCCCGCTGCAGGTAGAGGGCGCAGCAGACCCCCACAATGCCGCCGCCGACCACGGCAATGCGGCAGCGGCTGTCGTTCGTTGGAGGTTTCGCTGAAGCCATGTCGATTGTGAACCCCCGGTGGTGCGGCCGCTACTGGACCTTGGGTGCTAGAACAAATTGAGCCCGTTCCCGGCGAAGCATCTCAAAAGGAGTGAGACACTTGATGTCAAGGCCGATGCAGACGTT
>JAPOZE010000583.1:0-4861 GCA_026706225.1 Acidobacteriota bacterium | reverse complement strand
CACGCTGCAGGTAGAGGGCGCAGCAGACCCCTACAATGCCCCCGCCCACCACGGCGATCCGGCACCGGCTGTCGTTCGCTGAAGCCATGTTGATTGAGAACCCCCGGTGATGCGGCCGCTACTGGAGCTTGGGTGCAAGAACAAACTGAGCCCGTTCCCGGCGAAGCATTTCAAAAGGAGTTAGGCATTTGATGTCAAGGCCGATGCAGACGTTTGGAATCTTGATCCTCTTGACGGAATCTGAGGGAATTTCGTGGGAAACGATGGCCTAACCGCCAGCAAGCGCATGGCCGATCAGGTAGAAGTCGGCAATGCCTAGGAACGTGGCAATAGCGGTGGGTTGGTATCGCTGACCGGTTACCCAACGGCTGACGGTTCCCAGGGCAGCAGGCAAATCCGACGTTGGCCGGAGAAAGAATTCAGGACTCCGCTCTCTTGCCCACTGCGAGAGATCATCATCGCCCGCCTCGATTTCGTCACCGACTCTCTCGATACTGAAGACCAGCCCTCGCTGGTTTGCCTGGATGAGCCAGTCCCAGAAACCGGGACAGAAGTCAAAACCGTAGTGCAGGTTTTTTGCTCGGATGAATACGTCTGCATCCAGAAGATACGCCACTACAAACTCACTTGCAGACTTGCCGCAAAACCCCGCAATGTCGATGCCTTCCTGATCCCGAGCAGGCGAAACGACTCGGAGAATGAGGTGCGGCCGCCCAATGTGCTGATGGTGACGGCGACGCCAAACCGATGGCCGACCCGCGTTTTGAGGGTCGGATGGAAGGTGCCCCCTCCGGTCCTCGGTATCCGACGTAAACGGTCAAGCTCGCGACGGTAAGCGGATATGAAGGCGTCACGGCCGAGTTCCCCCGCGTCGAAAACCCTACGTAATATCACCAATGTACTGACCTTGATACGGCGAGCCAGCCGGTTCAGTTCGTCGGTCAGGTTCGGGCTTGGTCGATACTCTAGACGCAACAGCTCCATGGGCACGAGAAGTTCTGCCGCGACGCGATTGCACCAAGCCTCCACGGCGTGCGATGGCTCTGAGGTTGCCTCCAGATCGGAGAGCGCCGATTCTCCGAGCCAAAGGTGCGCCATCTCGTGGGCAAGGGTGAACATCTGGGCAGCTTTGGTGTCGGCCCCATTGATGAAGACGAGTGGAGCGAGGTCATCCGCCAGGGCGAAGCCGCGAAACTCGTCAGGATCCAACTTTCTATAGGTGTTATTGCCGACGACGCCGTTCACCATCACCAGCACGCCAACCGCATCGGCCTGCTCGATAAAGCGGCGTAGCGCATCGGTCCATGTAGCTGCACTCCGGCGTTCTTCGAGGTCAAATCTCAAAACAGTCCGCATTTCCTCCGCCGTGGACCTCACAGAACTGTCGGGCGTTGCCGAGCCCACGAATGGCACTGGATCTTCGCCTTCCATGCGAGCGAAGGTTCGATACCAGTCCTGGCGTTGTTGGCAGAGATAAACGGTGTCGAGCAGACTGACGCTCGGACGGCCAGACCGCTTATTCCCGACCGTGCGGAAATCCGGGATGGGAAGCTCCTCCTCGGGAGGCTCCGGAAGGAAAAAATACCCTACCGAGGCGTGCAGCGTCCGGGCCAATCGTTCAAGCTGTTTGAGGGTCGGTTGCGCGGTGCCGTTTTCCCATTCCCGGTAGCGTGGGAAACGACTCGCCAAGGTGGCGGTTTCCATTGCGGCTCGCTTCCGTGCCCACCGCAACACCTCCGGATTGACGTTGACATCTGGGGTCATACAGAGTCCCTCCATCCGTGTTGACGTCCGAGCACACCCAGGGCGCGACCTCCCGGTCCGCTTGTTTCAATTCTCTCCAGGGTAAGCAGGAGTCTTCACCGCATTTCAATGAAAATCGGATTGGAGTAGAACCAGAGGTCCTTCCAGGGGTCTTCTCCGCGAGGATCGGGTTCCGGTTCCAGTTCCTCGGTGTTGGTGCCCCGGACGCGGAGATAGTAGTCGCCCTCGATGCCCTCCAGGGTGTGGCTCATGGTCCTGTATTCCCCCTGGCGGGACCAGTCGTCCCGTGTGAAGCGCCGCGCCACCCGGGTGGTGGGGTTGCGGTCCTTCGCGGGATCGGACAAGGGACCGGTCAGACTGCCGACAATCAGGTCCACCCGGACCACCTCCGGGTTGTCCCCGTGCCAGTTGGGGGACTCGGGATCTCTGAACCGGATGGTGACCTCGACGGAGGCTCCGGCGGCGGTCTGAACGGTGCCCCCGATTTCCGCGCTCCGGTTTCGAGAACGCGCCGTCACAAAGAGCTCCGAGAGGAGATCCCCGGTGGTCACGAAGATTCGACCCCGGCGCAGGCCTTCCAGAATGCCGGGATGTGACTTCTCTGCGTGGACGTAGGTCTTGGAGTACTCGCCGGGCCAGAAATCACTGCCGCCCTCGGTGTAGTGCACGTGGGAATCGGAATTGGCGGTGATCCACCACCGGCGCCCCTCTCCCAGCATCGAGTCCCAAAGACCGCCCAACCGGGCGGTCATGGGATCGAATCCTCCCCAGGTCGGATAGCTGCCGTAGGACCCGCGGGGACTTTCCGGGTCGAGGGTTCCGTCGGGGTTGAGCGTCCGTGCCTGGTGGCCGGGGGCTCCCGCCATGCCCACCGCCACCTCGGGGGCCGTATCGTTCCACTGCCGCAGCTCGGCCGGGTCGTAGGCCCCGTATTCACCGGTCTCCGAGGCCGAACGCGAGGGATGGTTGGCGATCAGGACCGGCTTGCGCTTCAGACCGTTCATCAATTGAATGGCCTCGATCATGAGGGGTTCGGTATCCCGGGTCTCATCGATCGGCCAGGCCTCGTTGCGGTCAAACCTCGACTCCAGCTCATACAATCGCTGGGCCTCGTCCGGGCCGTGGGGAATGATGAGGCTGCTGTGGTCGGCTCCCGGCGAATTGAACTCCATGCCCCAGAACTGGACCACCTCGGGAACCAGTTCCCGCGAGAGCACCAACTCGGGGTACGCCCGATCCAGGTTGACCTTGCTGTGGTTGGGGCCGCCGTGATCGGTAGCAACCGCCCAGGACAGCCCGAAGCGCTTGCCCATGAGCGCGTTCATGGGGATGGGGTAGATGGCGTCACCCCCGATGATCGGGGTGGGAGGATCGTTGTCCCGGTTCCAGCCCACGCTGAAGCGGCTGTGAATGTGGTGGTCTCCCGCCAGCCAGCGGGCCCCGACCGAAGATGCTCCCGGACCGCCGGCCACGCAACCCAGATAGAGAAGCAGCAGAGCGGTTCCGGCCAGCCCCAGCCGAACCGAAGTCGTTCCTGTCAATCCGCCCAACGGATTTGCCATTGCAGAGGTCTCCTTTCCCGCGGAAGGGTCGGTTTTCGTCAGCCGGCGGCAGCGCAGCCGGGAAGTGCGGCGCCCTCTGAGTAGCGGGGGCTGTCAGCCATGCTTCTCCCTCAATACGCTGGCCGCCCGGCACATCGACTTGAGTTTGCGATAGGCCTCGTCCAGATCCATCGGGTTCTGGGCCGAGGGGGCGAAGCCGCAGTCCGGGTGCAGGGTGATGCGGCTCTTGTCCAGGTGCCGCATGGCTTCCTCCACCCGCTTCACCACATCGTCCACGGTTTCCACCCCCGGGTCGCAGTGGTCGATGCAGCCCAGCCCCAGCCGCACCTTCTCCGGGAACTGGGCCAGCGAATCCAGCCCCCCGGCCACCGGGGTGGCGTATTCCATGGAAATGGTCCCCACCCGAACCTTTTGCAGGGCCGGCATGATGAGTCCGTAGGGACCCTCGCTGCCGTGTTGGCGGTCGAAGTGGGCGTGGCAGAGGTGCATTCCGGTGGCTAGGCCCCGGCCGCTGTCCAACACCTGGTTGACCAGGTCCACGCACCGGTCCATTTCGTAGGAGGGATTGTCGATCCCCTCCCGACGGCGGAAGGCGGGGTCCACCATGGTGGACAGCCAGGGTTCGTCCAACTGCACGGTATCGGCCCCGGCGTCGCGGAGGGCTTCGATTTCCCGGCGCAGGATCGGAACGCAGGCTTCCATCAGCCCTTCCCGAGTGGGGTAGGCCTTGCGGGAGTGGTCGCCGTGCCACATGCGCCGTCCGATGATGTAGGGAGCGGGCAGCGTGATCTTGACCCGCCTCCGGGTCCGGGCCCGCAGAAAGCGCAGCTCGTGCAGCACCAGGGGGCGATAGTACTCGACGGGAGCCACCACCGCCGGATAGGGCATGCCGCTGTCGTGGAGGTCGGCCTTGAAGCCGCGTACCCGTTCGGCAAATACCTTGACGTAGCTCTCCCGGCGCCACTCGCCGTCGGTGATCTCTTCCAGCCCGGCCTGTTCCTGCAGGGCGATGGAGGACTCGATGGCCCGATCCAGCAGAGGCTCGGCCTCCTCTTCCGAAATGCGGCCGGACTTGCGGTCCAGGATGAGGTCCAGCACCCAGGCCGGGCGGGGCAGGCTGCCGATCACGGTGGTGGGAAACAGGGTCGGTTCCATGAAAGGGTTCTCAGGGCAAACCGGCGGGCTGTTTGCCCCTATGGCTTGCTTCGGGCTCGTCAAGGATTCCGTCGGCCGCGGGTCTGATTATACGCCTGGCTGAGTGACTGATCCAGATTCGGCTGAAGCCGACGTTCCCGCATCCCGGATCTCTCCGGAACTCCCATGCTAGAATTTCCAAGTTGCGGCGCTGCCGCCCGTTCTGACGAGACCTGTTGGGGGAAGTGCAGGTTCCCGGCGGTCCTCCGGATCCATCCCTGAAAGAAAGACCACCCATGGCCGAGTTCGACCACCTCCTCACTTCCCCCGAATTCGGGCAGAGTCCCTATCCCACCTACCACCTGCTGCGTCGGGAAGCTCCCATTTACTGGAGCGATCTC
>JAPOZE010000060.1 GCA_026706225.1 Acidobacteriota bacterium | reverse complement strand
TAGCGGTCGGCAGCCAGGACCAGGTGTCGACGGGCCTCGCTCTCGTCTCCCAGGGCTTCATGGTACAACCCCAGGTAGAGGTGGGCGTAAAAGAGTTGCCGGTTGCGAAGCTGGGGGTCGCTGTCTCCGCCCCGGGCCGCCCGCATGACTTCATCGATGGTCCCCTCTCCCTTGAACAGTCGATAGATCTCCATCATGGGCACCCGCCGGTCCCCATCGATGTTCAGGAGTGCCTGGCGGGCCTGCTTCACCCCCTCCAGGCGGGCGCCGCAGAGAAAGTGCCACACGGCGTTCTCCACGTCGTTGGCGTTAACCTGCTGATGGGACTGGAACTGAGCCCGGCCCTTCTCGTAGAGACCGGCGTAGTAGTAGGAAATGCCGCGCTGCCAATGGTGGGGTTCCTGCATGGGGTTCAGCTCGATGGCCCGGTCGAAATCGGCGATGGAGGCTTCGATGTGTCCCAGCTTGAAGTGCTCGCTGCCTCGACGGTTGTAGATTTCCACCGCGTTGGGGTTGAGCTTCAGCACGGCATCGTAGTCGGCAATGGCCTGGCGGTGACGTCCCTGCATCTCGTGGAGCTGGCCGCGGAAATAAAATCCCTGCAGGTCTTGAGGATCGCGTTCGACGGCTCGATCGGCCAGGGAGAGGGCCAGGGCAAGGTCCCCGCGTTGGTAGGCGTTCCGCGCTTGCGACAGCAGGTCGGTCACGGACGCATCCTCGGCCAGGACGACGCCCGCCAAAACCGCGAGGGACGCGATGAGGCCCAGTGCCCGAGACCATAGCGGGCGCAACCGTTTCTGTTGCTGCGACGGGCTGCTTCGCGGCCCAACCGACGATCCGCCACCCATGCTGTCCCTCCCCGAGCCAGAACCTGGGCTAGTTTAAAACCCCCTCGGGACATCCTCAACACATATTGTTGTCCCTTGCTCCTGTATATAATGAGTCGTTCGTTGATTCCAAGAAAAGGAGTTGCCATGAAACGCCTACCCATCCTGCTTCCTTCCCTGGCGATCGGGCTTTGCCTGGTCCTCGTTCTGCTGTCGCGGATCGGCCCCGCTTCGGGAGCGGCCGCACAGCCCGGGGTCGAGGGACTCACCCAGGCTCAGATCATCGAGGCGCTCAAGAAGGCCAGCACCGGCAACCTGGCCGATGCCATCGAGACGGCTACCGGTCGGGCCGGATTCATGACCCACGACATGAAGCCCATCTTCAGGGCCAAGGTGGTGGGTCCGGCGGCGACGGCGCTGTTGAGGCCGATTTTGACCACCGACAAGCGCAAGTATCCCAACTACCACCTGCAGGTGCTGGACGAGGCCCCGGCGGGGAGCGTGCTGGTCTATGTCCTGGAAAATGGCCTGCACGTCTCCGGCATCGGCAACCTCATGGCCACCACCGCCACGGTGCGGGGTCTGGCGGGGGCGGTGATCGACGGAGCCGCCAGGGACATCGAGGAGATCGAACGCATCGGCTTTCCGGTCTACAGCCGGGCGGTCAGTCCGGCCACGGTGGTGGGGCGCTACGTGAGCGTTTCCATGCAGGAACCCGTGATCTGCGCCGGTGTGCCGGTGAGGCCGGGCGACTACATCGTGGGCGACAGTGACGGCGTGGTGGTCGTGCCCGCCGACAGGGCCGAGGACGTACTGGCTTTGATCCGGGAATACGACGAGAAGGAGAGCGCCATGATTCCCTTGATCAAGGAGACCAGGTCCATGCTCAAGGCCTTGGCCAAGTACGGCCGGTACTGAGGTGTCTGGTGTTTTGGGGAAGGGGCGCTCCGCTGGCGCCGCCAAGCTGCCGCCACGCCTAATTTCCCGTCTCCGGCAGCCGCCAGCGGACGATCTCCAGGTGAGTCTTCTCGTCCGGCGTGCGGTAGGAGGTGCTGGTGACCAGCGTGCCGTCCTCCACTTGCACCGTCGGCCCGAACCCGCCTCCGCTGAGCATGCCGACCGGGTTCTTGGCGTCCAGGACGATGCGGTCATTGCGGAAGTCGAATTGGAAGCCCTCGGCAACTTCCCGGCCCAGCACCGCCCGAACGCCCAGGGGCGGGATGTTGGGAGGCACGGCTGCCCTCATGGTGAAGGTGAACAGCAGGCGGCTGTCCCGCAAGCGCATCAGGGCGGGGTACATCTCCCCGTAGTGGCTGCCGAACTCTTCCAGCGACCATTGACGCCCGCCGTCCTGGGATCGGTAGAGGACCATCCTCTCGAAGTGGTCGATCGTCTCGGCGGGGATTTCCGTTCCCGGCAAGGGCGGATAGTACTTGGGAGTGATCCGGCAGATGGCCAGCAGGTCGCCGTTGGGGGCCTGCCAGAGAAAGGCCTCTCCCAGAATGGGAAAGGGCAGGGTGCTCTGATCCACACCCCCGAAGCGGCAAGCCCGGGACTGGTCCCAGGTCTCTCCGCCGTCGCTTGACCTCCAGAGAAACTCGTGGCCCCCCTTGCCCGCGACCGCGAAGACCAGTTCTCCACTCTCCAGCTCCAGCACGTTGCGGCCGGTCACCACCGTTCCCGGCCCCTCCATTCCCTCCAGGTCCTGGAAGCCGATGCGCTGGCCCTCCCATCGGTCTCCTCCGTCGGTTGAACGGTAGAGAAAGCTCTGGGTGTAGCCTTCCCGGTTGCCGCGAGCCTTGGGCAGGAGATGGGTGCTGAGGAAAACGGTGCCGTCGGAGGTGACCGACAGATAGGGCTCCCGTCCCAGCACCTCCAGTCTCCGGCGTCGGGACCAGTTGCGGCCTCCGTCTCCGGATCGGTACAGGAAGGCGTACTCTTCAGGGACTCCTCCCTTCCGGGGCGCGTGGAAGGCCACCAGCAGCAGTTCCCCGTCCGGCAGCCGGGCGATGCAGGGCTTGTAGTCCTCGGCGATGCCGATGGGGACCCGCTCCGACACCAGTTGGGTTTTGCCGATGGCCTTGGGATTCGTCACCCGGACCGGGTCGGCAGACTGGAGGGCCCCCGAACCACAACCGCCCGCAGCCACAGCCGTCGCCGCGGCGGTCGCCAGTACCAGGGATCGGAGTGGAGAGAGGGGCGTCGGGAAGAGGCTCGGGCAGCCCCTGGCCGGTCGGGGAGAAGTCGCGAACATGAAAGCCTCCATTTCGATCGAGCGGCCCGTGGAGCCGGCGGGTTGCCTTGGCGAGCTTCGCAAGCCGCCTGCAGATGTTATCTCCGGCGGAGTTTGGGAGGAAGGGGAATCGGCAAAATAACCCTTGGAAACGCCTGCTGATCTATCTAGGATGGAATCGGAGACCGGCCCGCCAGCCAAGGGCCGGCTCGGAAAGGATTCCAGCCATGCCGCCCATCCGGATGGTGGATCTGCAGCGCCAGCACCGGAGCCTCAGGGAGCCCATCGAGGCCGCCGTCCGGCAGGTTATGGAAGATTGCGACTTCGTCATGGGCCGGGCAGTGGCCGAGTTCGAGGCCGACCTGAGCCGTTACCTGGAGGTCCGCTTTGCCGTGGGATGCGCCTCGGGCACCGACGCCCTGCGGATCGCCCTGATGGCCCTGGAGATCGGCCCGGACGACGAGGTCGTCACCACTCCCTTTACCTTCGCCGCCACCGTGGAGGCCATCGTGCTGCAGGGAGCCCGCCCGGTCTTTGCGGATATCGATCCGCGGACCTTCAACCTGGACCCCGTCCGGATCGAGGAGAGGATCACCTCCAGGACCAAAGCCATCCTGCCGGTTCACCTCTTTGGACATCCCGCCGACATGGGTCCGATCCTGGACATTGCCCGGGAGAAAAAACTGCGGGTCATCGAGGACGCCGCCCAGGCCGTGGGAGCCCGCTATCGGGGGCGATGCGCCGGGACCCTGGGCGATATCGGCTGTCTCAGCTTCTATCCCGCCAAGCACCTGGGCGCCTGCGGCGACGGGGGAGCGTTGCTGACCAACGATCCCGAACTGGCCCGAAGGTGCCGCATGATCAGCCTGCACGGGGCGGAAAGCCGATACCGGCACGAGTTCCCTGGCCTCAACAGTCGGCTGGATTCCCTGCAGGCGGCCATCCTCAAGGTGAAGCTTTTTCATCTGGAGGCCTGGATCGAGAAGCGCATCCGGATCGCCGAGGCTTACGACCGGGCCCTGCAGCTTCTCCCGCCCACCCCGCCTTATCGCGCTCCGGGGGTCAGGCACGTCTACAACCAGTACTCCATCCGCTCTCCCCGCCGCGACGGGCTGGCCGAGTTCCTCCGGTCCGGAGGCGTGGATTGCGCCATCCACTACCCCCTGCCACTGCATCTCCAGCCGGCCTACCGGTGTTGGGCCGAGGGCGACGGGTCCTTTCCCCATGCCGAATCCCTGGCGGGAGAGATCCTTTCCCTGCCGATTTTTCCGGAACTGACGCGCGAGGAGACGGACCGGGTGGCCGGCGCGCTCCGCAATTTCCGGTAATGCAGGGCTGGTGCAGGGGCTGCAGGAGTCGCAGCCCTCGGCAAGGTGTGGCCGGATCGGCGCTACTTCTGCGCTGGAATGTAGGCGCCGTCACCGCTCCGTTCTCCCGGCGCCGCGCCATCGTTGACTACCCCGTAGGCCAGAAAGGGATGCCGACCGGAAATCCTCCTGATTCGAACATAGCCCTGGGTAATCCCCGGCGCGTATGTGCCCAGAATACCGTTGAGCTGGAGACGGCGATGGGGCGCGATCGGTCTGGTGGCGATCGTCCGGACCAATTGGCCCGTCTCCCCGTTGAAGATGTCGATGCTGAAGACGCTTGAGGTATTGTCGAATTCACCGGCGTTGATCAGGGCCAGATTGCTCCGATTGGACTCGTTCTGCTGAAGTCCGAAGACCCAGGCGCTCTCGTTGAGGACCTCATCATCGGGTATTGCGTGATAGAAGACGCCGTACTGTCCACCACCAACGGACGGTGAGCCCGTCCGGGCTCCGATCACTACTTCGCTGATTGAATCGACAAACACGGCCCCAGTTATCGGCGGCCCCGCCGGTCCGATGCCCACAATGTATTCCTTTTGACGCAATGCGTTGATGATATTGGGAATAATCTTTTGCTCTCCGCTTTCCAGGACTACGTCGAAAGATGTCCAACGGCCGGAAGTCTGCACTGCGTCCGCATAGAACACAAAAATGACCTGCTGCCCCAAGTCCGAGATATTAGTCACCGTCAATTCGCTCGCGAAGTTTCCCGTCTCTACGATCACCGGCAGGATCTGTTCCTTCCTCCCTTCCAGAGAGCTGGCGGTGACGGGAAAGACGAACGACCCGTCCGAGTTGGCTTGGTCGTTAATGACCCCGTAGGCGTAAAACAACGCGGCTCCACTCACCCGCTCCACCTTTACGTAGCCGTTGGTGACAGTGCCCAACACGCCGGAATACTGGTGAAAGCCTCCCGGTTGCAGAGTGACGTCCTCCAAGACTCGGGGGGCTGAACCATTCGGGTCTCCCGAGAATACCGTCGTGCGTAAGGTAATGGGTCCCTCCTGCACGCTTCCCATATTCTGAAAGGCCACGTTGGACCGGTCCTGTGCGTTCTGGCGCAGTCCGCACAAATAGACCGGTTCATTGAATCCGGCGTCACCCGCAATCCCGGTGTAGGCCAGGCCCGCCCGGCCCTCGGGTACGTCCGTCGTCGTCCGAACCATCACGTTGACCTTGGTACCGGTGGGATAGTCCACCACCAGTGTCCCCAGGCGATTTCCGGAGTCGGGGATGGGTATTCCCAAACTCCTGAGGTACTCGAACGCATCGGGCTCGATTCTCTGCCGCCCGGGGGCCAGCGTGTCGGAGGCGTTCCCGCCCCCTCCTCCAGCCTTGGCCCGGTAGGTATAGTTGAGCTCCACCCGCTCAGATCCTCGATTGACCAGGGTCAGCTCGGAGGTAAAGAAGGATTCGTTACGGCCGGCCGCCGACAGGATGACGGGAACAAACGATAAGAATCCTTCGCGCGTCAAACGAAAACTCCCGCTTCCTGCAAAACAATCACTGTTGGACGTACCCGCCTCGATCGAAGCGAAGGTGAGGTCCACGGTACAGGTCTCGCCGTCATCATAGGTCAGGATCAACCGTCCCCTGTAGGGAGCCGTGCGATGGTAGGCATAGCTGCCGCTTCGGATCGAGGGCGGTTCTTTCTCGCTCCTTGTCACGGCCTGAAAGCGGTTGCCGTGATCGAATACGACCGTCACGGCTTCCGGTCCCGTCCTGTTTAGAGCCAGTTGCTTGCCTGCCAGCTCTGACTGAGTGAAGGTTGACGGATCGAAGTCGACAATGGTGACGGTGTGCACATACGTGTGAGGGGAAAGGTCGAGCAAGGCGATGCGATAGTCATAGGGAACGTCGGGGCCTGTGCCGTCGGCGCGACGAAAGGCGAGGTTCTGCTCGCCCAAGCTCAGGATGATCGTCCTTCCCTGCCTGCCGGCGTTCCTCGAGAGGGTAAAAGTCACTTCCTTTCGTGTCTCTCCGGCCGCAAACAGCAGTCCCCTATCCGGAGACGGCGACAGACCTGAATAGTCCTGGGGCGTGGCGGTACCGCTTAGAGCATAGGTCGCGCGCACGGCCACGGGTAGCGCCCGGCTCAAAGTCACCGCCACCCTGACGGTGGTACCTTGGGCCGCAGTCTGTTCAATCGAAGCGAGGGCCAGCGCGGCCCGCAGGTTGGAGTCGACCTCGAGTTCTTCCAGGGTGTCGAGTACATCGTCAAATATCCCTGCTGGCAATGAGGCCATATCGTTGCCGCTCAAGTTCAACTCATACAAGCTCTCCAACCCATGGAAAATTTCCGAGGACAGTTCGCTCAGGGTGTTATTCGATAGATCCAGACTTCCCAGTTCTTCCAGCCCATTGAAGACTTCTGCAGGCAATTCACTCAAGGAGTTATTCGATAGGTGCAGCTCGGACAATGCTCCCAACCCGCGAAAGAGTCCTTCGGGCAGTTCGCGTTGAGAGGTATTGGACAAGTCCAGATAGCTCAGTTTGTTCAGCCCGCGAAAGATTCCTTCCGGTAAAGAGGCCAGGGAATTGTCATACAGAAACAAAAATTCCAGTTCGTCCAAGCCGCGAAATATGTGCTCGTCCAGATTGCTCACGGAGATGTTGTACAAGTTCAGACGCTTCAAGCTTTTCTGCCCGCGAATAATACCTTGGGGGAGTGAATGCAGGGGATTGTGACCCAGGGACAGCCGCCACAGCATCAATCCGTTAAAGATTCCCTCGGGCAACGTACTCAAGGAGTTGTGACCGAGATTCAGGCGGATCACTCTGAGCCCCCGAAAGATACCCTTGGGTAGGGATGTCAGGGAGTTGGAACGCAGGTCCAAATCAGCAAGGCTGAACAGTTCGCGAAAGATATCCTCCGGCAGAGAACTCAGAGAGTTGTGAGTCAATGACAGACTGTACAGTTTGTAGAGCCCGTCGAAGTCGTTGGATCTGAGTTCGGTGATTCCTGCGGCGTCAATGCTGAGGTGTTGCACGAGAGATAGATCCAAGGGCGTGACGTCTGCGCAGCGTGCCACTCCGGTAGCCCCGAGCAGGTAATCTACGACCTGTCGGGTCCGACCGCAGATTCCACCCAATTCGGGGGAGGTGTCGGCATCAAAGACGGTCAAGGTGTGGGTGGCTGTCTGGGGAGGTAGCTCGAACAGGGAGTGCCACGGAATAGGGCTGTCATCGCCGGTGTCGTCGGATTTGCGCAGCCTGATGGGATGAATGGACCCGTCCAGGGTCAGCTCGAGCCTATCCGTTCGACTGTTCGCGTCATCGGCAAGGGTAAAGACGAGCTCCTTGCTCGTCTCGCCTGCAAGGAAGGGAATCCCGCTTTCCGGAGAGGCCGATGGATCCGCCAATGCATCCTTCGTGAGTGTGCCGCCCACCGAGTAAGGCACGTGCACGGTTACCGGCGACGCTCGATTCAAGGTGACCGTCAGCCTGATCGTATCGCCTTCAGATACGGACTGTTCGGTCGAGCTAAAGGCCATCGTGGCCATCAGTCCGGGGTCTACTTGCAGAAACGTGAGGGTGTCGAGTACATCGTCAAAAATTCCTTTCGGCAGCGAGACGAACTCGTTGTTAGTCAGGCTCAGCAGTTCCAGGGAACTCAGACCGTCGAAGATTCTCACGGGCAGTTCGCTCAGGGAGTTGCTGCCGAGCTGCAGAGTTGCCAGGGTACTCGAACGGTTGAAGATTTTCTCGGGCAGTTCGCTCAGGCTGCAGTCGAGCAGAGAAAGAGCTCTCAAGGACTGCAAGCTGCTGAAGACCCCTTGGGGCAACGTGTTCAGGGGGTTGCTGGGCAAGTACAAGTCCTCCAGGGAAGTCAGGTCCGTGAACAGTTTTGGGGGTATGGCACTCAGGTTGTTACCCACCAGGCTTAGCTCCTTCAGGTTGCCCAGACCTCCGAAGACGCCCGCGGGCAACGCCGTGAGTGAGTTGAATCTCAACCCCAGAATCTGCAGGTTGTTCAAGCCTCTGAAAACGCCTTCTGGCAATGTATTCAGGGCATTACCATCCAGGCTCAACCCTTGGAGCGCGCTCAAATCTCGAAAGACAGCTTGCGGCAACGTCGTCAGGGCGTTGTGGTGCAGCGTTAGCTGTTCCAAGGCGTTCAGGTCGCGGAAAATTCCTTCAGGCAATGCAGTGAGGGCATTGTGGTGAAGGCGAAGCCAACGGAGGGAGCTCAGCCCGCTGAAGTCATCCTCTTGAAGCTCGGCAATCTCGGGCCGGTTGGCGCGCTTTTCCAGAGTCAGGGCTGTGACGCGGGCCAGGTGTGCGGGAGTGACGTCGCCGCAGGTCGATACTTCGGGGATGGATCTCACCAGCGCATCGCGCACCTGCGGTGTGCGATCGCAGACGCCTTGCGCGTTGGAATGGTCCGAAGCCAGCCATAGACCAGCGATCCAAATGACCAGCGATAGAAATCCGGGCGACCGCTGCGTGAACTGAGCCATGCCAGGTTCCCATTTCGTTGCTGGTTGGGTCCCGTTACCGATTTTCCTGCCTCGTCACTGCATTCGAGTACTCTCTGATGCTGTGGGCGAAGGCCGGGGCGCAGTCCATTGGAAACCTGCAGCTCAGCGTTTCGGAGAGGAGGGAGTCTTTTCGCTTTTTGAGCCGGAGTCCGACGGCTTGCTGCCGTTGCCGGGTCCGGTCCCGGAACCGGCGGATTCGGGGGTGGATTTGGACTCGGCGCCGGATTTGGCTTCCGCACCCGACTTGGAATCGGCGGCAGGCTTGGAATCACCCTCGGACTTGGGCTGGGATTCC
>JAPOZE010000113.1:5395-9305 GCA_026706225.1 Acidobacteriota bacterium | reverse complement strand
CTAGAACCTGTTGCAGCAACGACCGTGCACCCTGGGCCGACATCTTGAGCGATGTATGGAAGTGTCCTGGGGAAGGCCATCCGGTCCGCTAGAAACCGACAGCGGACAAGCAGCAGACCACAAATGGCCTTCAGGAGAGAGAGGCAAGCGTGGAGGATGCACACAACCCAGTATCTCCGATGCACAGCACGGGCAGCTTGCCACTCCACTTGACGCCCTCGAACTCAGGATCGATACTCGGTTAACCGTCCGGTCCGCCTACGTCCTGGAACGTCCATCCGGTTCCTTTTCAAAAAGAGGGACATAATGAGGGGATTGCTACGGACTGATCCGTAGTAAGTTTATTGTAATTAGTGGTTTATATTCGAGAGATTGCAGGTCGTGCAAAAAACCGTTTCGTTACACTCTTGAGCTTTGTGGACCCGAAAAGCAAGACATGCTATTCAAGCGCATGGACCGCATCCGCCCTGTTACAGCAAATGACGTTTCGAGATTGTGGGCAGTGCATACGGATATCGCTGACCCCAAACCGGAGAAGGTTCTTTTCTTCGTACGAACAAATGTGCCTAGAGAAGAGATTATGGATAAAATAAACAAGCTGCAAACATATTGGCGGGAACAGACCGAACGACGCTTTTGATTCTTTCCCGAAGTAGTTGCAGCCCTTGATCTGATGGGTGTAAGGCATGGGAACAGGCGTGGTAACATTTTCTGGAGTGATTTTATAAATCATTTAATATCAATAGATAGCCGGTGGGTTTGATCCCCGTTAGCGCTACCAGATTTTCTTCCCAAGAATTCCTGAAAGCCACATCAAGTCGTCGCTATCAATCCGTATTGCGCCATTGTCACCTGTCCGGACGTTTTCAAAAGCGCCTCGTGACAGCCAGGGCCGACTGGGGGTATAAGCAGGGGTACAAAGGCAGTGACAGCAAAGAGTTGCCCCCCAATGGCTCTCACCGATAGTACCATCCGTGGTGTCCAACCCGGCAACAATTCCGGAAAAATATTCTCGAGTTCGTTTCTTGCCCTGTGCCTGCTGCTCGCCCTGTCGCCGGCGCTGACCGGCAGCCCTCCGCCAGAGAACCGCCGCCGCCCGGTCGACGACTCGATCGCCGGACAAGGGCAGGCGCAGGGAGCGACGATTCTGCACTTCCCGGATTACCTGGATGGAGGCGGATGGTCGGTGGAATTGGTCCTCAGCAACGTCGCCCGGGACGCCGCCGCCCAAGTCCGGGTGAAAGTCTACGATCCGGACGCACAGCCGGTCCTGGATCTGTTCGATTCCGACAGGGCGCTGGAGATTCCCCCGCTGGGCCGTCGAGTCTTGAACAGCGCCGGCTCAGGCGCCGTTCGGCGAGGCTGGATCCAGGTCGAGTCCGAATCGGCCACGGTCAGTGGGCTGCTGACCTATCGGCACGCCCAATCGGGAATCCAGGTCGGCGTCGGGCCCGTCCGGTTGGGGACGGAATTCGCCCTGTTCGTGGAGGAGTCGACGAGAGTCGGCGCTGGATTCGCAGTGTTCAAGCCGAACGCCGCTTCCCGCCTCGAGCTTCGCATTCGCGACCAGGAGGGGAGCGATCCCTTGAACGGTGGTTTCGTCCCCTGGGGCGATTTCCACCAGGCGGCGCGCACGCTCCCGGAATGGTTCGCGGTAGAGGGAGTCGATACGGGGTTCCTGGAGAACTTTCGCGGCATCCTGTTGCTGCGAAGCGAGGACGCTTCCCCCTTTGCTCCACTCGGGCTGCGGTTCGGGAAGGAGACTCCGTCACTCTCGGCGGTGCCCACGATTCGGGTCGCGGACGGTGGACATTCTCCCGCGGCGATGACCCGGTCGGCCACGAGTGGGGTGCCCTGCCCCATCGCCGTGACAGGCCTAGACCGACCGACCCCCCTGACGGGATGCGACCCGGTCAGCCTTCCTGTCGATCCCGTATTCGGAGAGTCGGCGGCCGCGGTCCGCATTGTAGCGGGCGAAGGGCAGCGCGCGTTCACCGAGCGCACCCTCGACAGGCCCCTCGTGGTTCGGGTTCTCGACGCGTCGGGGCAGTCTGTGTCCGGGGTGACCGTGACCTTCGCGCCAACGCCGGGAAGCGGCCGGGTGGACCCCTCGACCGCAACCACGGACAAGAACGGCAAGGTCGCGGTGGAGTGGACCCTGGGCTCCCAGGCCGGCATCCAGACGCTCATGATCGCCGCAGACCTGGCTGTAACGGCTGTCAACGTCGACGCGATCGACCTCGAGGTCGAGCTCGATGCCATTTTCGCCCCGCCGAACGCTGCGGAGATCGAGGCCGTTCGTGCAGACTGGGCCGTGCGCGACATCTCTCCGGTTGACGTATTCGTCGAACTCACCGAGGCCTATCCCCTGGGCAACACCCCGGCGACCCTGCGCGTGGTGTCGCACCAGGTCGGGGAGGCCCGCCACTACGGAGCGGTCCTTGCGCCCGACTCCGCGGCGCCCGGCACCCTGCCCGTCCTGATGTACCTGCACGGCGGCGACAGCGGTGTCGACGTGGGCGATGTGGATGTCATCGGGTTCTTCCTGGGCGAGCTGCGAGACCGCTTCGTCTACGTCATTCCCTCTTTTCGCAACGAACGGCTTGAGCTTGGCGACAGCGTGTGGATCTCGACCGGCCCCGACAGTCACTGGGACTACGATGTGGACGACGCCCTGGCGCTCCTGAACGTGGCTCTGGAGCTGACTCCGCAGGCGAAGCCCGCAGGTGTGAGCATCGTCGGCGGCAGCCGTGGAGCGGGCGTCGGCATGCTGGCCGGCATCCGCGACCAGCGCATCGAGAACATCGTCGCCTTCTTCGGTCCCACCGACTTCTTCGACGGCTGGGTACGGCAGATCGTGCGCGAGGCGGCCCTGGGGCGTCCGCCCGACCTCACGGGCGTGGCCTTCATGGACTCCACCTTTGTTCAGCCCTACATGAGAGGCGAGATCGACAGGGCTCAAGTGCGCCTGGAGTTGGTGCGCCGCTCCTCCGTCCTGTTCGCCGAAGACCTGCCGGCCGTCCAGTTGCACCATGGCGATTCCGACGAGACCGTTGCGGTTACGCAGGCGTACTCGATGATCCGTGCCATGGAGGCCCTGGGACGCCAGCCTCCCGAGTTCGAGGCCTTCATCTACGAGGGTGGAGAACACAACGTGTTCGCTCTGACGGGCGCCATCGGGCGGGCGGTGGGGTTCCTGAGGCGTGCCCTGGAAAGGGACGGGCCTGATCGATCTGATTTTACGTCGGTAGACGGTTCCGGCACCACGCTCGGCCCACCGGTCCACATGCCGGCGGACTCTTCCCGGCTTCCCCCTCTTGACTGATTCTAGTGAAAATGCTTATCATTATCACATCGATGGCAACATGCTTGGCTGACGCCTTTGTCCTGCCCTCGTATTGAAAGTGACTGCCGAGACTTTTGCAAAATTCCGCAGGTAGGGGACGGACGCGAATAGGGGACGTTGCACACGAGGAATTTTGCAAATGGCACTGCCATTGATGTTCGGGTTCGGCTCTTCCCTGCCCTTTTCGCTACCTCGCAGGACCAGGCACCCTTTCATGTCACCACATCCTTTGGTCCGACGTCTTGACCGCAGAACATTTTTGGGGGCGCTCATTGCCCCGCCCGCTCTCGCATTTGCCGACTGGAAGGAGTTTAGAGGAAACGGCTCCAGCTTGCCGGACGGCGATGAGCGCCTGCCGCTGGAATGGTCGGATAGCACCAATCTTTCCTGGAACAGCGCAATTCCGGGGTATGGTCAGTCCAGCCCCGTCATCTTCGATCAACAGGTTTTTGTGACCGGTGTTGAAGGGGCTCGCAAGGATGTCCTGATGCTCTCGGCCATCGATCTCTCCAACGGAAAAGCACTTTGGACACATCGGGCGGCGCCGTCACAGATGATCCAGGA
>JAPOZE010000113.1:0-5385 GCA_026706225.1 Acidobacteriota bacterium | reverse complement strand
CCTGCTCTACCTGCGATCCGGCGAGACGCTGGGCGTATTGCTCGACTGGACGCTTGCAAGGCGGCGCCGACTCCCGTTGCCGACGCTGACGGAGTCTACGCCTTCTTCGAAACCGGCAACCTGGTGGCCCTGGATCACCGGGGCCAACTCCGGTGGGAACGCCGGCTGACGGAAGAGTTCGGAGACTTCGGCGGACGTCACGGCATCGGAAGCTCGCTACGCTTTTGCCAGTCGGGCGTGATGGCCCTGGTGGCCCACGACGGCCCCTCCTATCTGATCTGTGTCGACCCGAGGACAGGCAAGACCGTCTGGAAGACGGACCGGCGCCGGAAGGTTTCCTGGACCACTCCGGCAATTGCCACCCACGACGGAAGAGAGCTGGCGCTGGTCAGCAGCGGAGACCGGGTGGAGGGCTACGACACCCGGGACGGGGCCTGGCTCTGGAGCATCGGTGGGTTCGAGCGCGCCTTTGTCGCTTCCCCCACTCCAATCCCCGGCGGGGCCATCATCGGATCCAGCCAAAAGGGATGGACCGGCGCTATCCGGTTCGGCGCCAACCCCTGTTCAACACCCCGGATGGTTTGGAGGGCCTCCGAGGCCTCATCCAACTTCAATTCACCTCTGGTCCACCGCTCCCGCGTCTACATGGTGAATAGAGTGGGTGTGGCCTTCTGCCTGAATCTAAAAACGGGCCAGGAAGTGTGGCACCATCGTCTCAGGGGGCCCTGCTGGGCCTCCACCATCGGCATCGGAGACTCCGTCTACTTTTTCGGAGTGGATGGGGTGGTCGAGGTCTTTCGCGCCGCCGACATGCCGGTCAAGATCGCGGAGAACCGTTTGTCGGCCCAGTCCAGGCTCTACGGAGTCGCCGTGCAGGACAACCGGCTGGTCCTCCGGTTCGGCCGGCGGCTTGCCTGCATCCGGCAAGCCTGACCCACGGAAAATCCTCCTCAAGTCGTCTCCCCACGGGTTCCTGCCTGCTTTTTTCCCCGGCGGACACCACCACGCCAAAAAATGCATTGCAATTGAAATTCATTTTCATAATAATCCGGCGAGAGAAACACCTTCCGCGGGAACGCACTTCCGGAGCCCCGTTCTCAAATCGAACCTTAAGGAATTTCCGCACGTGCCAGAACGAAGGAAACGCCTGCTTCAGGCATTGGCCGGCACGCTCGCCATCGTTCTGGCCTCTGCCGCACCGGCTCACACCTCGACGCTTTGGATCCAAGGTCAGGTTCTCGACCCCTCGGGGACCCCTGTGTCCGGAGCTACGGTGACGCTGGCTCCGGACGATCAGAGTCTCGAAAGAAGTCTCCGGACGGGAGAGGAGGGTCTTTTTCGGTTCGGTGAGTTAAGCCGAGGGAGTTTTAGAATCACTGCCGTCAGGCGCGGGTATCGCGCGGCCGGCCGCAACCTGAGTCTGCAGAACGATGGGTCCCATGAGGTCCGGTTGACGTTGCGACCGGATCCGAGTTTAACTGTCTACGAGCGCATCATGGTAGTGGGGGATCGTGAGCGCGCGGATGAACTCCCCGGTTCAGCCCATGTCATTGGTCCGATGGAGTTGAAGAAGCAGAAGCAGGGACTGGACGATATACACCGCATGCTGAGGCAGATCCCCGGAGTCAATATTCAGGAAGAAGAGGGCTACGGGCTGCGACCCAACATCGGGATGCGAGGTACGGGTGTGGATCGAAGCTCCAAGATTACGCTGATGGAAGACGGCGTCCTGATTGCCCCGGCCCCTTACGCGGCTCCCTCGGCTTACTACTTCCCCACCTCCGGACGCATGCGATCGCTGGAAGTTCGCAAGGGCTCCAGCCAGATCAAGTACGGCCCCAGAACCAATGGTGGAGTTCTGAATCTCGTGTCCAGCGAAATCCCCCAAGCGTTGAGTCTGGACGGCAAGTTTGGATTTGGATCGGACTCGGCGGGCCAGGGTCATCTCAATCTGGGAGGGACTCACGGCAACTTCGGGTGGTTGCTGGAGAGCTACCAGGTAGGGACCGATGGTTTCAAGGAGCTGGACGGCGGAGGGGACACGGGATTCTATATCGGCGACTATCTGGCCAAGCTTCGCTTTCAAACGCCTCTGGATGCCAGGATTTTCCATCAGTTCGAGGTAAAGCTGGGCTCTACCGAGCAGGACTCGGAAGAAACCTATCTGGGCCTGACCGACGAAGATTTTGCCGTTAACCCCAACCGTCGCTACGCCGCTTCTCAGGCCGACCGCTTCGATTCCAATCACCGTCAGTATCAGGCCCGGCATTTCGTTGCCGTTCCCGGTGGCCTGGACGTGACGACCGTGGTCTACCGCAACAACTTCGCCCGGAACTGGTTCAAGCTCCAGAGCATCGGGGGTAACAGCATCTCCAGGATTTTCGGGAATCCCGAAGCCTATCCCGGCGAGTTGGCGATCGCCCGAGGGGCAGACAGCGATCCCGACATATTGAAGGTCAGAGCCAACAACCGTCAGTACTATTCCCAAGGCATTCAATCCGTGTTGGGTCTGCACCGTCACTTGGGAGGCGCCCAACATCGATTTGAATTCGGCTTTCGCTACCACCAGGATCAGGAGGCCCGGCTCCAGCACGAGGACGGTTTCCAGATGAGCGGTGGTCGGATGGGCCGAACCAGTTTTGGTGCACCCGGAAGCCAGTCCAATCGACTCAGCAATGCTGAAGCGCGGTCCTTTTTTTTCCAGGATGAGATTCAATGGGACCGCTGGACGGTCATTCCCGGCATCCGCTACGAGAATATCGACTTGACCCGAACGGACTTCTCCAGAACCGATCCCGGCAGAACCAACCCAACCCGGGTCAGGACCAATGCCGTGGAGGTGTTGATCCCGGGTGTCGGCGTCAATTTCGACGCCAGTCAAAACGTGCGTCTCTTCGGCGGCGTCCACAAGGGATTCTCGCCTCCGGGACCCGGATCGAACGAATTCACCGAGGCGGAGGACAGCATCAACTACGAGTTCGGATTCGGTCTGGGGCAGCCGGGCTTCAACACCCAGCTTGTGGCCTTTTACAGCGATTACGGCAATCTCCTAGGTGCGGATACCCTGGCCGCGGGAGGTCAGGGTACGGGAGACCTTTATAACGGCGGAGAAGCCCGAGTCGTGGGGATGGAAGCCTCGGTGTCGTTCGACCCGGTCTCAAGTTTGCGGCCTGGATTCTCTCTGCCCGTGCGGCTTGCCTATACCGTCACCGACGGCGAGTTCCGAAACGCCTTCGATAGCGCTTTTGGCCCCTGGGGCAACGTGATCGTCGGAGACGAACTTCCCTATCTCCCACGTCACCAGTTTTATGCGAGCTTTGGGGTCAGGACCGGCAAGTGGGATGCGGGCTTCGACACCCACTGGGGGAGCAGCATGAGAACCGTAGCCGGTCAGGGCCCCGCCCCTACGCTGGAGCGCACCGACGCCTACGCCGTGCTCAACCTGTCGACGGAATATGAACTCTCACAACGGGCCAGCCTCTTTGCCAACCTGCAGAACGTGACCAACAATCGCTACATCGTGGCCCGCCGCCCCGCCGGCGTTCGACCGGGACTTCCCCGTCTGTTCATGGCCGGGATCAATTTCAGGCTGGGGAGCGCTCGCTAGGAATTGAGGACTGCAGCAGAAACAGCTTTCGACCGCCGGACGGCAGATCACACTGTTTTTTCAGAGCCGATCTCAGGTTCCGGATGCTGGGGAGGAGGGTTTGGGGAACCCAGTAGACGATCGCACTCCTGCTGAATCAGATCGCAGTGCTCCAACTCTTCCTCGGCAAACTTCTGAAAGATGGCTTTGCCGCGGGTGTCATTGAACTTTTCGGCGTAGCGTTTGAAAAAACTGTGGGCTCCCTGCTCCATGGAGAGAGCCAGGTGTAGAGCCTCTTCCAGGCTCAGCCGTTCCACGCCTCGCTTCCGGAGCTCTTCGGGACTGGGGAAAAGTCGATTGAGCTCGTTGTAGTCGAAGTGCAGAAAGACCGGCGCCTTCAGCACCCGCTTGTTCCGCTTCACCAGGGCTTCCCACTCACCCTCGAGCTCGCTCAGGTGCTTTTCCTCTTCGGCCGCCATATCGAGAAAAGCTTTTTTCCCCCGCGGGTCCTTGGCTGCCTTGGCCAAGGCCTGGTAAAAATTCACGCCGTTTTTCTCGGTCTGCAGGGCGATTTGGAGGGCATCGCGGGCAAAGACCAAGTCGGAGTCGAAATCCTCGTGCCGGGCCGGGCGATGCTTCAGGCAGTCCTCACAGATGCCGAACACCTGGAAGTGATGACGGACCGGCCGGAAGCGATAGCGTGAGACCACCTGTTCCTGAAGCTGCTCCAATTCGGGGCTGAGGAACTCGATCGTCTGCTGACACTCCACGCATATGATGTGGTGATGGTGAGGGCGCTTGTAGAGAGGCTCGAAACGGCTGCGGCTGTCTCCCAGGTCGATCTCCCTGGCCAGTCCCGCGTCGGTCAGGGCCTTCATGGTTCGCGAGACGGTGGCATACCCGATGGTCCGGTCCTTCTGCCGCACCTGGTTGTACAGCTCCTCCGTGCTCAGGTGGCCTTCGGTCTTGAGAAAGTTGTCGAGGATGACCTGGCGCTGCCGGGTGATCTTGAGCTTTTTCTTCTTCAGATAGGCGGCAAAGATTTTCTTCTGTTCGACCAGGTCTCGGTTCGCAGCCATGTTGGAGTCTTTGGAGAGGGTGTCCTGTATGACGATCGATTTGAGCAGGTTCGCAACGCCGCGAAGTATAGCATCTCCTCGGAACGGGCTACAACCGGCCCGAGCGGCTGTCAGGAGCCAGGATATCTCCCGGACAGCGGAAACAGTCTCCCAAAAATTTGAGTTATGATGCTGGTGGTGGCCCGTACTCCAGGGTCCGACAGGGAGCAATCCATGGCCAAACAGGTGCAGGTTCGTATTGACCAGACAGGAGCGGCAACCTCCACGGCCCGGGTACGAGGCCATCGAATTTCAGTGGACCGTCCCCTGGAAAGAGGGGGAGACAACCGGGGCCCCATGGGGGGCGAGCTGATTCTGGTAGGCCTTGGGGGGTGTTTCACCAGCAACCTTCTGGCGGCCATCCGGGCTCGCCAGGCGGCTGTTTCGGGGGTGTCCACCACCGTTACAGCCACCCTGGCCGAGAACCCCTCCCGGTTTGCCGCCATTGACTTGGCCGTATCCGCCGAGTGCAGCGATGCCGCTCTTTTGCACAAGCTGGTCACCATTGCCGAACGCGGTTGTATCGCGGCCAATACGCTGCGCGACGGCGTGAAATTGACGGTTCGTGTCGCTCAGGCGGAGCCGTCCGTTGCCCCGCCAAGCCCTGGCGACGTTTGATCCAAACCCGACTGGGACGGCCCGTCTCAGTCGGGCAGTTTTGCCTTGCGGGCAATCCATAAA
>JAPOZE010000422.1 GCA_026706225.1 Acidobacteriota bacterium | reverse complement strand
GAGTTTCCGGCCCTGAACGCGGAACGGTCGGTCCTGCGGGCCATGTGCGACCAACTGGAAGCCTTCAGGCAAGGCGCAGGTCCCGACATGGATATCCTGGTCGACCTGAATTTCAACTTCAAGACCGAAGGCTTCCTGAAGATGGCCCGGGCCATGGAGCCCTTCGATCTGCTGTGGGTGGAGATCGACAGCCGGGACCCCAAGGCGTTGCAGTGGATTCGCCGCGGCACCCGAATCCCGCTGGCCTCGGGTGAATGCCTGTTCGGCAGGCGCGACTACAGGCCCTACCTGGAACAGCAATCCATGGATGTGGCCATCATCGATGTCCCCTGGAACGGATTGGCCGAATCCCTGAAGATTGCTTCCCTGGCGGATATCCACGAGGTGAACGTGGCTCCCCACAACTTTTACAGCCCCCTGGCCACCCTGATGAGCGCGCACTTCTGCTCGGTCGCTCCCAACGTGCGGATCATGGAAATCGACCCCGATACGGTTCCCTGGTACGACGACCTGGTGACCGTGAGACCCAGCATCGTGGAGGGACACCTGCACCTGCCCAGCGGGCCGGGCTGGGGCACCGAGGTGAACGAGGAGGCGGTGCGAGCCCACCCCCCAAGGGTGAAGCAGTGGAAGTTTTCCTGAGGTCGGGGTTTATTAGGGTGGGTGCGGCGGGCTCAACCCTGATTCTCGGCGGTTGCTGCTTTTGAGGAGTTTGCGGCGTAGCTCTCGAGGGTGCCTTCCTTGCCGATCTGCACCGTAAAGGTGCCATCCGCCCGGACCGTGGCCTTGATGAACTCGCCGGCGGTCCCCTCGGCGTTGGCGATGAACCGCGGCTGGGTATTCAACTCGGGACCGGTCCGAAGGTTGCGATGAACCTGCCAGACGGTTTCAATCCCCTCCACCCGCATCAGGGTTTTCATGGTCTCGGGCTCCGCCCCCTTTTGGGGAGCGTTGTTGACGACCACGACCCGTGGCCGAATGCTCTCGATCAGGACCGGGTTGTTGCTGGAGTCCAGTCCGTGGTGGCTGATTTGAAACAGGTCTACCGTTCCGACCCGGTTCACCGGACAGACCAGCTCGGCTTCCAGCTCCCAGGTCAGGTCTCCGGTGTCCAGGAACGAAAACCCACCGTAGGACAACAACAGCACCAGGCTCTGGCCATTGTCGGTTTCATCCGGTGGTTTGGACGTCCTGGCGCTGCAAGACGGATTGCGAGTGAAGTTTCCGCTTGTCGGCAGAAACTCTCCCGCGGAGGCCAGGCAGTGCAGCCCCACTTTCGGCAGTCCTGCTGACTGCCTCAGCGCAATCTCATCGCCGGGCTTGAGCGTCCGGGAACCACCCTGTGTGGTCTCCCGATACTTGGCGATCCCCTCCTTGGCCCGCTTCAAGTCGCCTTTGGCGGCATAGTCGCTTTCGCTGGGAAAACCCCGATCGTAGAAGTTGCTGATGGGGATCCGCTGGTGCACCCGCGTCGCTCCGGCGTAGTGATCTCCATGCCAGTGGGTCGCCACGAAATGGTCGATCCGTGTCAGGCCGGCGACCTGGCTGGCCACCTGGTGGATCCGGGCGGCGTGGCTTTCCCGGTCCTCTCCGGCATCCACCAGGATCGACTCGCCGCCGGGAGTGACGATCAGCGTGGCGGCTCCCCCGTCAACATCCACCCAGTAGATTTCCAGAAGGCGATCGGGCGTGGCGGCTTCCTCCGAAACGGGCGATGGGGCCTCGGAGGCGCACCCGGCCAGGGACAGTGCCATCGCGATGAGAACCGGAAATGCCTTCGACATGGGATCTCCTTGTGTGTGCGTTTCGCGTGCTGCGGATGGTGGGGAAGGACAGTCGAAGGAGGCCGCCGTTCGGCATGGTCGGGAAAGGGGCGGTTCGAAATCCTTCGCCGCGCTGCCGGGCTTGCCCGGCTTCCACACCGTCTAGGCCAGGAGCTGCTTTACCACATTCCCGTGCACGTCCGTCAGCCGGAAGTCGCGGCCCTGGAAACGATGGGTCAGACGGGTGTGGTCGAACCCGAGCAGATGGAGCAGGGTGGCGTGCAGGTCGTGCACGTGGACCTTGTCTTTCACCACGTTGAAGCCCAGCTCGTCTGTCTCTCCCAAGGTGGTTCCGGGGCGGATGCCTCCGCCGGCCAGCCAAATGGCGAAAGCGTTGGGATGGTGGTCGCGCCCGTCGGTTTCCGGTCCCTGCACCATGGGCGTGCGCCCGAACTCGCCCCCCCAGAGCACCAGGGTTTCATCCAGCAACCCCCGTTGCTTGAGATCCTTGATGAGAGCCGCCGAGGGCTGATCGGTGTCCCGGCAGTTGGTCTGAATGCGGTTGGTGAGGTCGGCGTGCTGGTCCCAGGACTCATGGAAGAGCTGCACGAAACGGACCCCTCTCTCCACCAGGCGCCTGGCCAGCAGGCAGTTGTTGGCGTAGGAGGACTTCCCCGGTTCCGCCCCGTAGAGATCCAGGATGGATTGGGGTTCCCTGGAGATATCCATGAGATCGGGCACGCTGGACTGCATGCGAAAGGCCATCTCGAAGGAGTTGATGCGCGTGGCGATTTCGGGGTCCCCGATCGCCTGAAGCCGCATGCGGTTGAGATCCCGAACCGCGTCCAGCGACGCCTTCTGAAGGCCGGAATCGACGCCCTTCGGGTTGGAAAGATAGAGGACGGGCTCTCCGGCGCTCCGGAAAGTCACGCCCTGGTGGACGGTGGGCAAGAAGCCGCTCCCCCAGCAGGCATTGCCGCCGCTGGGTCCCTTGCTGCCCGAGCTGAAGACCACGAAGGCAGGCAGGTCCCGGGACTCGCTGCCCAGGCCGTAGGTGACCCAGGACCCCAGGCTGGGCCGGCCGAACTGCTGGGATCCGGTGTTCATCAGGATCTGGCCGGGAGCGTGGTTGAAGGCGTCGGTGGTCATGGATTTCACAATGGCAATGTCGTCGGCGACACTGCCGAGGTGGGGCAGCACCTCCGATATTTCGGCACCGGATTGGCCGTGGCGGCTGTACTTGAACTTGGGGCCCAGCAGCGTGGAATGGGGGTCGATGAAGGCCGCCCGATAGCCCTCGAGCAGCTCGGCGGGCGGCATGGTCCCATCGAACCGGGTCAGTTGGGGCTTGTGATCCAGCAGTTCCAGGTGGCTGGGCGCCCCCGCCATGAAGAGAAAGATGACATTCTTGGCCTTGGGCGCGTAGTGGGGCGCTTTGGGAGCCAGAGGATCGCTGCCGTGCTGCCGGGCAGCGGCCAGGCCGGCTTCTCCCAGCAGTTGGCCCAGCGCCACCGATCCCAGGCCGACGCCGCACTGGGCCAGAAACCAGCGGCGGGAGATCTCATGGGGATCCGTAATTCCGGTTCGATGCTGATGGCTCATGGCTTAATCCTTCTTCCTTGTTCTTTCTTCCTTCGTCCTTAACTTCTCACTTCCCACTTCAAACTCCCACTTCCTTATTCCTTGCTTATGGTCTCGTCCAGGTTCAGCAGCACACGGGACAGGGCCGTCCAGGCGGCCAACTGGACCGGGGTGGTCCCGTCCGGCAGCCGCGGTCGTTCTTCGGGACTGTACCCGGCCAGGTCCCAGGGGCTGACCCATCCGTCGGCCAGGCGAGACTTCTGTTCACTCAGGAAAGCCAGCAGACGGCCGACCTCGGCCCGGGTGGGCTGCCGGGCCAGGCACCGTCGAAAGGCGTAGGTGAGCCGCTGCTCCCGGTTGTCTCCACCTTCGCTCAGTGTCCGCAGGGCCAGGGCTCGAGCCGCTTCCAGGAAAACCGGTTCGTTGAGAGTCGTCAGGGCCTGAAGAGGCGTGTTGGAGAGAGGCCGGCGCACACAGGACGACTCTCCGCTGGGAGCGTCGAAGGTCTGAAGCATGGGATAGGGAACGGAGCGGTAGCGGAAGGTGTAGATTCCCCGCCGGTAGCGGTTCCATCCCTGGGCCTCCTCCCACACCTTGGGGCTGAAGCTGGCCGGTCGAACGAAGAGAAACTTGGGCGCGGGCGAGTAGACGCTGGGACCGCCGACCTCGGGGCTAAGGAGGCCGCTGGCGGCCAGAGCAATGTCTCGGACCACCTCGGCGTCCACTCGAAATCGCGGGCCGCGGGCCAGCAGGCGGTTGTAAGGATCCTCGCGGTACTGTTGGGGAGTCGCCCAGGACGACTGGCGATAGGTGGCCGAAGTCACGATGAGTCGATGCAGGGACTTGAGACTCCACCCCCGCTCCATGAACTCGACCGCAAGCCAGTCCAGCAGCTCGGGGTGAGAGGGCCTCTCGCTCTGCTTCCCCAGGTCCTCGCTGCTTCGCACCAGGCCGATGCCGAAATACCCCTGCCAGACCCGATTGACCAGGGTGCGCGCCGTCGTGGGAGCCTTGCGGTCCACCAGCCAACGGGCGAACGTTAACCGGTCGGCGGCACCGTTCTCCGTCAGGGGATTGAGAAAGGCCGGCACCCCGGGATCGACCCGCTTGCCGGGACGAAGGAAATCTCCCCGGGCCAGCACGTGGGTAGGTCGCAGCCGTTGGCGCTCGGAAAGCACCAACTGGGTGGTCCCCTTGGGGTGTTGGCGCCACAGCTCCTCGATGCGCTCGTTGAAGCGACTCCACTCGGGGACCGTGGTCCGCCAGTAGCTGAAAACCTCTCCCATCTGTTCCGGAGTTCGCCCGGCGGGCTCGATGGACAGGATTTCCCGCACCCTCTGGGGCAAGGGATCGGCCTCGGCGTCGGCCTCGGCGGTGATCGACAGCCGCAAGCGGCCCAGGTTGCGGTTTCCGGTCCCCTGGTCATCACCGCCCGCGTGTTTCTGGGTGAGATAAAAGGTCAGGAGAGTGCCGTCGGCATGGTCGATGGGCTGCTCCGCCCGGAACACGGCTTTTCGCGGCTGGTTGCGATTGACCGTCCCGGTGTCCACGCCCCAGGCGGTTTCCTCCTTGCCGTCGATGGCCAGAGCCACCGGTCCGATGACCCGAGGTTCGCCGCCCTCGGTTGCGGGCTTGAGCTCCAGGGGAGCGGGAACGATATCGGCGCTGGCCGAGGCCATCTTCACCGGGCGCACCTGGTCGGGTTGGTCCGCGGGCGCCGCTTCCACTTCAAATTCCGACAGGGCGCAGGTGCCGTTGATGGACCGCCCGGGCCCCCCCATGGGAAGGTCTCCATCGTTCATCAACTCCAGCCGGAAGGCGGCAATGGGACGGTGGTCCGTCCTGATCGTCATCTTCACCCGGTGGCTCCCGCCGGTGGCCCCCTGAGCCAGGTAAGAGCCGTCCTCCAGGGGAAGGTACCCCTGACCCTGGGTAGAAAAATCGTCCACCTCGGGCTGCACCACCGTCCACTGGGGCAGGTCGCGGTCCAGTTGGCGTTCCCACGCTTCCATTCGCTTCCGCCAGTCGGGGTGGCGATGCTGCAGCTCCAGCTCCACCTCCCGAATCTGTTGCAGCAGGGCCTGCCGCCGGCGCTGTTCTTCCCGCGTATAGACGGCGATCTGGGCCTCGTGGGCGTTGTTCAGGAAAGCGAAGAGCCGGTAGTACTCGTCCTGGGTCAGGGGATCATACTTGTGGTTGTGACACTGGGCGCATTGGATGGTGACGCCCAGAATGCCCTTGCCCACGGCCTCCATGCGGTCGAACATGGCTTCCATCCGGAACTGCTCCGGGTCGATGCCCCCTTCCAGGTTCATCATGGAATTTCGAAGGTAACCGGTGGCCACGATCTGGTCCTGGGTGGCTCCCGGGAGCATGTCGCCGGCAAGCTGCTCGACAATGAACCGGTCGTAGGGCAGATCGCGGTTGAGGGCGCGAATGACCCAGTCGCGATAGAACCAGACGATTCTGGGCAGATCCTTTTCGAAGCCGTCGGAGTCGGCGTAGCGGGCGGCATCCAGCCAGCGGCGTCCCCACCGCTCTCCATAGTGAGGCGACCCCAGCAGGCGCTCCACCTGACTGCGGTAGGCCTCAGAGCTGTTGTCGGCCAGAAAGGCGTCTACCTCCTCGATGGTCGGTGGCAGCCCGATCAGGTCCAGACTCAGGCGGCGCAGCAGAGTCACCCGGTCGGCCTCGGGAGAGGGGGACAACCCCTGGGCTTCCATCCGGGCCAGCACAAAGGCGTCGATCGGGTTGACCACCCAGCTTGCACCCCTCACCTTCGGAAGCTCCGGCCGCAACGGAGCCACATATGCCCAGTGGCGCTCGATTGCCGCGCCGTCTTCCCCGGCAGCCTCCGGCCAGTGGGCGCCCTGTTCGATCCACTCCCGGATCAGTCCGATGGTTTCCGGATCGAGCGGCTTGCCGCCCATGGGCATCTGCGCCTGCTCGCCCAGGCCGGCTACCCGCTGGTAGAGCAGACTCCCGTCGGGATCGCCCGGCTGGATCGCTCGGCCGGACTGCCCGCCGGCAAGGGCCAGAGATCTGGAATCCAGCCGCAGTCCCGCCATCTGTTGTTCGGGGCCATGGCAGGAAACGCAGGAGGCCTGAAAGACGGGTTGGATGTCCCGGAGAAAATCCACCCGTTCGGAAGTCTCCGGCGGAGCCCCCTGGGAGGAGGGCGTGATCTGAAGGCACAGGCAAGCAGCGACAATGGCCAGGAGCCCCGCGGCAGGGGTTCCCCAAAATGGTTTCGAGAGCATGCGGGTATGATAGCGAAAAACCCTTGAAAAGGCAGTGAAATTCGGCGCGGTCCGGCAGTCGCCAGTCCACCCGGATCAGGGTTTCAGGCCGAAACCCCTCGAATGGTTTTTGTTTGCGGGCGCCCCGGCGGATGCCGATAATGGGGAGCGAAAATGGGACGTTTGCACATCTCTATCCGGAGACCCTCATGAAAATCGAAGCCAAGGCGACCTTGCCGAAACGGAAACCGACCGACCTGCTGGTGCTGCTGCTGGACAAGGAGCGGGAACTCAGCCGAACTGCCGATGCCATTTTGGGCCCGCTCGTGGGACGACTTTCGGAGGATTATGGGGAAGGCAGGATCAAGAGGGAGTACTTCAGCGCCAGCCCCAGCGAGGTGGCTCGTCATGTGCTGGTCCAGCACACCAGCCTGGTGAAGCCTTACGAGCTTTCCGAAAAAGTGAAGATCCTGGCGGCCCGGGCCCTGAATCAGGCTCGTGACCTCGACCTGTCCGAGGTAACCTTTTTGCTGAACGGCAAGGATGGCCCGGCGTTCGTGGGAGCGGTGGCGGAGGGTGTCGCGCTCGGCGGGTACCGGTTCGACAAGTACCGAAAGGAGAAGGACCGTTTTGGGAAAAAGGCTCGGGTCACGCTTTGGGTGGCCGGCTCCGGCCTGAGGGAGTCCCGCGCGAACCTGAATCGGACGGTCCTGATCTCCGAATGCGTGAACGACGCCCGCCAACTGGTGAACGAGCCCGGGGCGGCGGTCTACCCGGAGGTGATTGCCGACCTGGCCAGGGAAATCGGCAGGGAGCACGACCTCCAGGTTTCGGTGCTGGACGAGAACGGGCTCCGCAAGGCGAAACATGCCGGACTGCTCTGCGTGGGAAGCGGCAGCATTCACCCGCCGCGGCTGGTCAGCCTGGAGTATCGGCCGGCCCGACCATCCAAGGTCCGGCTGGCCCTGGTCGGCAAGGGGATCACCTTCGACACGGGCGGTATCTCGCTGAAACCCGGAGACAGGATGCTGGAAATGAAAGGAGACATGGCCGGCAGCGCGGCCGTCCTCTACGCCATGAAGGCCATCGCCCGCTTGCAGCCCGACATCAACGTGCTGGGCGTGATCCCCACGGCCGAAAACATGCCCGACGCCAGGGCGCAGCGACCGGGTGACATCTTCGTCCCCAGGAACGGAAAGTCGGTGCAGGTGGACAATACCGACGCCGAGGGACGACTGGTCCTGATCGACGGATTCGAGAGGGCCGGGGAATGGCGGGCGACCCATATCGTGGATATCGCCACGCTGACCGGCGCGGTGGTGCGGGCACTGGGGCCGGGCTACGCCGGAATCATGGGCAACGACTCCAGCCTGACCCGGGCCCTGATCGATTGCGGCAGCAGCCAGGGGGAAATGCTGTGGGAGCTGCCCCTGCCGGAGGAATACCGGGAGCTTCTCAAGACCCCTTACGCCGACGTCAACAACATCGGGGGCAGGTATGCCGGAGCCATCACCGCCGGCCTCTTCCTGCAGGAGTTCGTTCCCGAGGGCGCGGCCTGGGCCCACCTGGACATCGCCGGACCCTTTCTCTCCGGCAAGGCCTGGAAATACTACCAGGCGGGAGCCACGGGATTCGGGCTCAAGACCTTCGTGGAGTTGTGCCGGCGATTCTCCAGCCAACTTCCCCACTGAGGGACTGCGGGCCGGTTCATTCGTCTTTCTTGGCGGGGACTTCTTCGCTGACCGTGATCTTCACGTCGGCTTCGAAGCGCTTGTAGTCCTTGTAGGTGACGATCTCCTTGACCCGAACCCGTTGGCCCGGAAAGTCCAGCACGTCGTCGGCCTTTGTGTAGACGGGAAACCAGTACTTGTCGTCGACCATCTGGCGGTAGGTTTCGAAGCGGGGGAACCGCTGGTCCCGGTTCTTCTTGGTAATGCGGTAGACCGTCTTCCCGTCGGTCTTCACAATCTGCAGATCCAGATCGTCCACCCAGATCTTTCCTTCAAAATATCGCTCCTTTCCCCGGATCAGCTTGGGAATGACCTCAAAGACGTAGGTGTCGATCTCGTCAACCAGCTCCTTGCCCAGATATGTCAGGCTGTACTTGCCGATGTCGGAAGTTGTGAGGACAAAGGGAAAGATATTCTGAATGTCGTCGAGGTCCTCCTGAGTGAGCTGGATGCTGCGCAGGGTGCTCTGGGGGGCCCTCAGAACCCTCTCTATCCGCCTGCCGCGATTGTCGAACAGGATGTCCGACAGCGTGTAGTAGCGCTGGCCCGTCTTTCTCCCCTCGAGTGTCAGCACTTCGATGCTCACGCTCTGGCGGTAGGTATAGTTCTCCCGGGCCCGTCGAAACTCGGCTTCCTTGGCCGCGAATTGACTTATGATTTCCTCCACCGGAATCGGAGGCATTTCATCGCGGAGGCCCGAAGGCGGGACGGCTGTCCCCAGGCCGGCGCCGCTCGCCGACATCCAGATCACCGCTGAAACCATCAACCACTTTCGAACCATTTCTCCCTCCCGGACGGCTGCCGTGCCCTCGGTCTCAATAGAGGTTCGTCCCAAAGGTTCGGCGTCATTTTCGGTCGGTGCGCTCCTGACGACGAATTCTCGCGGGATGAACGAGCGGAGGTTCGCCCAAAGAAAAAAGCCTCGAGAGCCTCGAGGCTTTAGTATCCCGGCGATGACCTACTCTCCCACCCAGTTACCCGGGCAGTACCATCG
>JAPOZE010000139.1 GCA_026706225.1 Acidobacteriota bacterium | reverse complement strand
AACCAACGAGCTGGGGCGCCCGATCGTGGGCTTTCACAATCCGCTGGTGCTGCAGGACAACATCTACGGCAGTTGGGCCAATTCCTCCTACCATGCCTTCATGGCCCAGTTCCGGAAACGCTTCTTCGACGGATTCACCCTCTCGGCCCACTACACCTGGAGCAAGACCATGGACGAGAGCACCGACTACAACTCCGCCTTCCAACCGCACTTGCAGTGGGACGCCAGGTCGGAGTGGGCGCTTTCCGCCTTCCACTTCGTGGCCTACACGGTGGTGGATCTCCCCTGGAGATCGGGCACCGGGGGCGGATTCGGTCATGCCCTGATCCGCGACTTCACGGTCTCGGCCATCATGAGCGCCCGCTCGGGGGCTCCCTTCAATCTCAACTCGGGCTTCGACAGCGTGGGGGACCGCCATGTCGACACCCACCGCCCTTGGGGCCTGGGGCGCAACGTGGGCATGGGGCCTGACTTCTTCTCCGTCGATCTCCGGCTGAACCGTGAGATTCCGCTGACCGAGACCTGGACCCTGGGGCTGATCGCCGAGGCTTTCAATCTGTTCAACCGCACCAACTTCAAGCACATCAACAGCACGGTCGGCGACGTGAGCATCGATGAGCTCCCCTCCCGGCTGGTGGGCCGCCGGGGACCGGTCACCGAGCCCTTCTCCTTCACCTCGGCATTCGATCCGAGACAGTTCCAGTTGTCGCTGCGCTTGAATTTCTGAAGGTTTTCAGGCTTTCGATCCAGGTTGGAGCCGGTTATAATGGCCTGATTGCAGCCGGCGAACGGCAGGTCAGCTCAAGAAGCCGGGACGCACAGGCAATTTTCCTTCCGGTCTGACTAGGACTAGATATGGATACTTCCAAGGATTCCAAGACAAGGCAAACCGGGTCGCTGAAGGGCTGGGCGGGCCGCATCCTCCCCGGGAGAGAGAAGCAGATCTTTGTCGACACCCCGGAACGCACACCCCCGGCGCAGCCGAAAGCGCAAGCGCCTCCGCAGCCGGCGCCAGCTCCCGCCCGGATCGGGAAAGAGAACTACCTGGGAGACACGTTCGTCATTCGAGGCGAATTGTCGGGAAGTCAGGACGTAACCATCGACTCGCGGGTGGAAGGCAAGATCGACCTTCGAAATCAGGTGCTTCGAGTTGGCTCCAAGGCCCGGATTCAGGCCGATATTCAAGCCGCCAACGTCATCGTCGCCGGATCCGTGGTTGGAGACGTGGTTGCCCAGGACAGGGTAGAGATCACCCCGGCGGGTTCGGTAGTGGGTAGTATTCGTTCCAGCCGGATCTCGATTGCCGACGGCGCCCGGCTCAAGGGCAGTGTCGAGATGGTGAAACCCGCTCCCAAGGCACAGGCCTCCAAGCCGGCGGTGTCCAAAACTGCGCCCGTCGAGACCAAAGCAGCCGCGGTACCGAGCGCCAAGCCTCCAAAAACGCCGCCGATTACCAAGGCCTCTCCCTGAGGCCGGCCCCCGACCTTCAGTTCCGCTGAACCTGCTTAAGGCCCGAATCTCTCAACGGAGGGCTACTCGCCTGCGGGAGAGTCTACGTTTTTTGGAAGGAGCAGTGCGTTCCGGGGCGACGCAACTGATTCGCCGCAAGCAGTGCGTCCGTGTGTGGCTGCAGGCGTCACCCGGCTGCATTCCATCGAATCCGTCAGGCTTTCTCTTCGGGTTCCAGGCGATCGAGCAGCTCACCCAAATCGGCCAGAGGTACTGCCTCGCCGCTACTGCGGGACTGCCGGTCTGTTCCCCCATAGACCACGGCCCGGGCCGTAATGCCTGGAACGAGCTCGGCGACCCGGTTGAGAGAGTGGAAGGTGTCTGAGGCAATGGTAGCTCCTGCTTTGATTTCGATGGCGCCGACGCCGTTGCCGGTTTCGACCAGGAGGTCACACTCCATGCCCTGGGTGCTGCGGAAGAATGAGAGATTGGAACGAAGACCCCGATTGAAACGATGCTTGAGAGCCTCCACCACAACCGCATTCTCGAACAGCGGCCCCCGCAGCGGATGGGTGCTCAACTGATCGGCATGCTCGATGCCGATGAGGTGGCTCGCCAGTCCTACGTCGTAGAAATAGAGCTTGGGTGCCTTGACCAGGCGCTTTCGTATGTTGGCAAAAAACGGCGGAAGCTGGAACACCACGTCGCTGGCTTCCAGGACGGTCAGCCAATGGCGCGCAGTGGTGTGAGAAACTCCGGCATCGGCGCCCAATGCGGAGACGTTGACAAGCTGACCGACCCGTCCGGCGCACAGACGGACGAATCGACGGAAGCTGGAAAGATTGCGGATCTCGCCGATGCGGCGCACATCGCGCTCGACATAGGTTTCGAAATAGTCGCCAAGAGCTTGCCGGGGTTCGAGTTCTTGATTGTGAATCCTGGGATAGCAACCGGAGTACAGGAGATCGTCCACTCGGTCGCTCGCCCCCGCTTGTCGCAGTTCAGCCAGAGTGAAGGGAAGCAGGCGGAGCAATGCCGTACGTCCGGCCAGGGACTGGCTGATGGCATGGGAGAGTTTGAATTGTTCGCTACCCGCTAAGACAAAGAGACTGTTGCCTCCGTGTTGGTCGGCCAGAACCTGCAAATAGGAAATGAGCCCTGGGACGCGTTGCACCTCATCCAGGACTGCGCCCCCGGCAAGGCGGGAGAGAAAGCCCCGGGGGTCGGATTCGGCAAATTCCCGTTCGTTGGGTGCTTCCAGGTTGACATATTTGAGCTGAGGAAAGGCGGCGTGGCAAAGCGTGGTTTTGCCGGACTGACGGGGGCCGGTCAGGGTTACAAAGGGGTACTGCTGGAACAGATTCAGCAGAACGGGTGTGATCTCGCGTTCGATCAAGATAGTCTACGGGAAAAATCTCATCCATTTGAAAGTAGTACTTGCAATTGTACCAAAATCTTGGAAGCTTGTCACAGCCGTGCTTTCAAAGGACGCTCCGTCTACCGCTGCTCCTTCCTTGACCGATCCTTGGCTTCCCAGCCCAGGCTGATGGCTATCAGCAGGCATCCCGTCAGGGGGATGAGCCAGAGCGCACGCTCCAGGCCGCCCATTTGCTGCGCCGCCCAACCCATCAACGAGGGTCCGGCGATGGCTCCGATACTTCCGATCGCATCGACCAGAGGCACGGCCGTTCCAGCCCGATCGGCGAACCTGGTGGAGGCCAGGGAATAGACGGTGGGGGCCTGGGCTGAAAGAAACACTCCCTGCAGCACCATCATGGCCATGGCCATTCCAGGATCGGGAACCCAAAGCAGCAGGCTGTAGGCCAGCATGCCCCCGGCATAGCACAATCCCAGCAGGACCCGGTCCGAATAGCGGCCGGTCAGGAACAGACCCAGGATGATGCGACCCACCAGGTAGCCGAACGCGTTGGCGCTCATGATCTCACCGGCCAGGGCAGTGTCTCCGCCGAAGCGTATTTGGCAGAGGTTGGGCGTCCAGGCCACGATGTTGCCGGCGGTAAGGTTGTCCAGGACTACCAGAAAGCCGATGAGAAGCAGGGCTGCCTGTCCCAGCAGCGAGCTGCGGTAACTCCGGAAAAGCCCGGTGAGCCAGCCTGCGCAAGTTTCCCATGGCGTTGCCTTGCCGGCTGAGTCCCCGGCAGGCCGGGGCCCCGGAGGCGATCCGGGCAGCCGGACGCGCCGGCCGGTATCCCCCAGGCTCCCCCAGAACAGGAGGGCGACGGCCACTCCCGACACCCACAGGTAGAGACCGACTCCGAACAGAATGGGCCGCCACACCTCCAGGAAGGACACCAGGTGGCCCAGGCCATAGGGCGCGGCCGTCCCGGTGGCGGCAAAAACCGCCATGGTCCACATGAACAGCCGCTGGCTCTGGGAAGCGAAGTGGGCGGCGATGGTGGCGCTGGTGACCGAGAGTGCCCAAAGGGTCCCCATCCCCATCACTGCGGCCCCCAGGCGCAGCACCAGGAAGTCGGGCGCCATGGCCACCAGGATCGACCCCAGGCCGGAGAGCCCCAGGGCCAGCAGCGCCGAGCGGCGCGCGGCGATACGCTCGGTCACGAAACCGGAGGCGAACAGAGCCACCATGACTCCCACGAAAAAGAAGGACTGGATCTGACCCCTTTGTTGAAAGTCCAACCGGAAAGTCTCGGCAAAGCTTTCGAAGAGTACCGGCAGCAAGTTGATGGTCACCCCTTGCTGGAAGGCCATCACGAAGATGAAGATCAGCAGGGTCCGACGTCGCGGGTCCGCGGTGAGTTGGGTCGTCATGAGTGTGTTTTGAAACAGAGTGCTGAAGCTCGTGGAGGGACGTGTGCCGGGTGCTCTCGTCCGGCCGGGAAAGGGGCCGGGGCGGTTGTTCGTGTCTCACCACCTTGCTCTGGGCAAGGCCGGCGAACTCTACGTAGCCGAAGGGGTCGGCTGGCGGGTTCAGAAGTTCCTGCTCAAGTAAGCCTGGATTGAGTGGGGGCGGATTCTCGACGCGGCTCCTCTCCTTCCCCGAGGGACTCCGACGCCTTCCAGACGGGTGCTTCCCTGACCATTCCCTTGAGGTCGTTTTCGCGCAACACCCCTGATGCACCCCCCGCCCGAGTCTGTGCGAGGGCCGGCGCCGCCGGTTTTCGGCGAGCCCTGCGCTGTTTCCTGAGCCCCTGATACACCAGGTTTCCAATCGTGCTGTAATTCCGGGCCAGGAGCTTGATCCACGCCCAGCGGGTCAACTGCGGGAAATAGATGCCTCGGAAGAGCAGGCGCGCCACGAAGTGCATAACCTGATACCCGTAGGACTTCTGGTTGCGGAGCAGCCAGTCTTGAGCCCTGCCGAAAGCTCGTGAGCTGTAGCAGTGTTCCCAGGCGCGGCGAACCTCTTCTTCCGCCTGGTCTGCCGAAAGGCCCTTGGGGAGATAGGCGGCCTTGAAGGCCTGGAAGTCCAGCCAATGTTCCGGCCGGGTCAGCCGACCCTCACGTTGCAAGCGATCGTACAGCGGTGTGGCCGGGTACGGGGTGAGTATCCCGAAGACCGGCAGTCCCGGAGGCCAGCCGTCGACCTGGCGGTAGGTGTTTTCCGAGACGCCCTGGCGATCCCCCTCCATGCCGAAGATGAAAGAAGTGATGGCATAGAGCTCGTACTTGGCCAGCAGGTTCAGGATTTCCGCATACTCGCCGGGCTTGTTGAACGACTTGTTGGCGACTTTGAGGCTGTCGGCATCGATGGACTCCAGCCCCATGAAGATCCAGCGACCGCCGCTTTCGGCGATGAGCCGCACCAGCTCTTCGTCTCGCAACAGGTTCATGCTGATCTGAGCAATCCAGGGAACACAGGCATCCTGAGCGATCATGTCGCGCAGCAGGGACTTGGTGCGCTTGCGATTGATGGCGAAGTTGTCATCGATGAAGAAGACACTGACCAGTGCGTTCCTTTCCTTGGCCAAGGCCTTCAGGCAGAGCAGCTCGTCGATGACGTTCTGGTTGTCGCGGAAGCGAATCTGGTCTCCGAAGAATCCGGTCACGGTGCAGAATTCACAGCCGTAGGGGCAGCCCCGCCCGGATTCCACGGGCACCACGTAGAGCTCGTCATAGTTCAGGCCCAGCCGCTTGAGCATCCGTTTGGCCGTGGACGGCACGAAACGCATGAGATCGAAAAGCGAGAGGTCGATCCGGTCCCACCTCACCTGCGGATAGTTCTTGAGGCTCGGCTTGACATCCTTCCCGTCGATGACGGCGGGCTGGTAGAACTGCTGCAAGGTTCCAGCGGCCGCGTCCCGCACCACCAGAGGCCAGGTATCGTCCGCTTCCCCCAACACCACCGCGTCGGCGTATTGAGGATGACCGGTGAGGCCCAGGGGCTCGTTGGGGACTTCGGTCACGTGCGGACCTCCCATCACGATCGGCACGTTTGTTTCCTTTCGAATCGCTGCCGCCATGTGATAAGCCTTTTGGGCCATGCGGGTCATGAAGCCCATGCCCACCAGACTCACATCGTTCTTGACGATGAAGTCGACCAGCTCCCGGGCACTCAGGTGACGCACATTGCCGTCGATAATGCTGACCCGGTGTTCCTTCGGCGTCAGTCTCTGCAGGACGAAGGGCCAAAGTTGCGGAACAAAGTTGTTGGTCACCTGATTGTCAGGCACGTACAGGAGGATATGCATCGTGGTCCCTTCTTGATCGGTTCCGTCTCGGCTCTGCTTCAGTGACGCCCGGCAGTGGTTGTAAAGCCGCCAGCCGACAACCGACGCAGAGTCACGGAAGAGGCTGTCTGCGGGCCGGTGGCGCAGACTACCTCCCCCGTGGTGTAACCTCTCGATTGGTGCGGGTCATATTACCCCATCCGGTCGCAGATGCGAAACAACTCCTCGACAGGCGTGCAACTTTCCGGGGGAGACCCGGTGTCGAGCCGCGTTTGTCACCGCGTCGCCGAGGATTCCCGTCCCGGTGGCACGGCTTGGATGACTGCTATCGGGAGGGGAGCGATAGGGTAGGATCGGAAGTCCCGGAGAGGGGATCGGCATCGCGAGGACTCCCATGAAAATCGAAGAAATCGAGGTCATCAACCTGCGCTACGAGATCCCGCTGGAGCAGCGAACGTCCTATGCCGGAGGAGAGCTGACGGGCCGCCTGACCTCTCTGGTTCGGGTCACGGCCAGTGACGGAACGGTGGGCTGGGGTTCGGCCTACAGCCATCCGGAGCTGGTGAGGATCGTCATCGAGGACCACCTCAAGCCCCTGCTGCTGGGAGACGATCCCAGGGAGGTGGAGGCCCTGTGGTCCAAGATGTACCAGGCCACCCGCTGGTACGGGAGAAAGGGAGCGGCCCTGTCGGCCCTGGGCGCGCTGGACATCGCCTTTTGGGACCTGAGGGGAAAGGCCCTGGGCAAGACCGTGCAGGAGTTGCTGGGGGGATCCAGGGAGAGGGTTCCGGCCTATGCCAGCGCGCTGCTGTGGACGGACAGCCTGGAGTCGCTGGGCCGGGAGGCGGCCGGCTACGTGGACCAGGGCTACCGCCGGGTGAAGATGCGGCTGGGCAAGGACGAAGACTACGACGTGGCCTCGGTCCGGACCGTGCGCCAGGCGGTGGGGCCCGCCGTGGACGTGATCGTGGATGCCTCCATGCGCTACAGTCTGGAGGTGGCGCGGCGGATGGCGACGGTCCTGGAGGAGAGCCGGGTCTTCTGGTATGAAGAGCCCTTCGAGCCCGAGGACATCGACAATTACGTTGCCTTGAGGCGGCATTGCAAGGTCCCGGTGGCCGCGGGCGAAAACGAGTTCGGACTCCAGGGATTCCGGGAAATGCTCAGGGCCGGTGCCCTGGATGTGGTCCAGCCCGATGCCTGTCGTGCGGGCGGCATCAGCGAGTGCCATCGGGTCGGGCGGTTGGCGGAGAAGCACGGGGCCCGGGTTGCCACTCACACCTGGAGCGACGCCCTGGCCCTGACGGCCAACATGCACGTCATCGCCGCTCTCCCCAACGGCATCACGGTCGAAGTGGACCGAACCGGCAATCCCTTCATCGACGACCTGCTGGTGGAGCCTCACCGGATTGAAGACGGCTGCTTCCGGCTTCCCAAGGCTCCCGGCCTGGGGGTTGACCTGAACGAAGCGGTCATTGGCCGCTGGACACTGCCTGCCAGCCAGCGGCTGCCCACCGGGGCCTACTCCGACATGTCTTTCGGTAAGGAATACTGGGTCTTCCGGGAGCCTTATTGAGTCCTCTCTGGCGGTATCTCCCCGACCGCTTGGCGGAGGTCGCCGGCAGGGATGGAGGATCTGTGGCGCTTCGCATCGCCATCGGCGGAATTTTTCAGGAGACCAGCCAGTTCCTGACCACCCGGACAGAACTGGATCTCTGGAAGAACACCTATATCCACCACGGTCAGGACCTGCTTCAACTGGCCGGAACCGACTGCGAGAATGCCGGCATGCTTGCGGTCTGCGAGGCAGAGGGGGCTCGGACGGTCCCTCTGGTGGCGGCCCGCTGTGTATCCGGCGGGCCCAGCACCGAAGATTGCTACCGGACGCTCAAGCAGTCCCTCCTCTCCCCCCTGCGGAAAGCCGGGCGGGTGGACGGCGTGCTGCTGGCGCTCCACGGGTCGATGACCACGGTTACGGAAGACGACCCGGAAGGCGACCTGCTCCAGGCCGTCCGCAAGGTTGTGGGGCACCGAGTCCCCGTCGTCGCCAGCCTGGACATGCATGCCCACGTTACCCGGCGCATGGTCCGACAGGCCTCAGGGCTGGTGGCCTTTACCCGCTACCCCCACGACGACTCCTTCACCACCGGGGAGCGGGCCGCCCGATTGCTGTTCCGCCTGCTTCGAGGCCGGCAGAGGCCCGTGGCCGCCATGGCCAAGGTCCCCGTGCTGACCAGCGGCATCCACGGCATGACCTTCGGGGATGCTCCCATGGCCCACCTGACCCGCCGCGCCCGGGAGATGGAACAGGATCCCGCAGTCCTGTCGGTCTCGGTGTTCGGCGTGCACCCCTACAACGACCTGCCGGGACTGGGATCGGGTGGGTTGGTCATCAGCGACCGCGACCCCAGGCTTGCGCGGCGCCTGGCCCTGACGCTGGCCGAGGAGTACTGGGACAACCGAAACCGTTTCGAATGCGGGATGACGACCGTTGCCGAGGCGGTGGATCGGGGGCGGCGCCTTTCCGGGGGGCCGGTGCTTCTGGTCGATACGGCGGACTGCACCGGAGGGGGCGCCGCCGGGGACAGTGTCGCCCTGCTCAGGGAGCTGATCCGGATCGGCGTGGAGGAGCCGACCCTGTTGACGGTGGTGGACCCGGAAGCGGCCAGCGCCTGTTTTCAGGCCGGGACCGGCCGCGGGGTCCGGTTGCCGCTGGGCCACAAGCTGGACCCGCGCTGGGGACAGCCCCTGCAGGTTGAGGGCCGGGTGGCGCGATTGCTGGACGGCGCCTTCGTCTATTCCGGAGGAATCTACGGAGGCACCCCGGCTTCCATGGGGCCTTCGGCCGTCTTGCGAATCGGCGCCTTCCAGGTGCTGGTGACCTCCAGGCCCACCGAGCAATTCGAGGCGGCCGGCCTGGATCCGCTCCAGGCCAAGTTCATCGGCGTCAAGAACCCCATGAACTTCAACCTCGCCTATGCCGGGATTTCCAAGGGGGCCCTGGTGGTGGACACTCCGGGACCGACGCCGGCCTCGGTGCGCCATCTCCCCTACCGGCGGATGACGCGCCCCTTTTTCCCGCTGGACCCGGACATTCCCGGGCTGCAGCCCACCGTTTTCCTGTCGGAGTCTCCACCCTCGGTGGACTGGGATCGAGCCCCGGCAATGGACCGCAAATAAGGGTTGAAGTCGCGGGGCCGGTCGCGTATGGTTTCCCTCTATCTTGTCTGCGATGGGGATCCGCCGGC
>JAPOZE010000561.1 GCA_026706225.1 Acidobacteriota bacterium | reverse complement strand
CGTAGATGGTGATGTCTTCTATGACCTCGATCATGGATGGGTCCTCTCGAAAGGGGATGGGAGCGGAGCTTCCGCTCCGGACAAACGGGCGAAACAGACAGGTCGCAAATCCGGCCGAGGCAGCGGTTTGCCAACGGGACAGCCATGGTGTATGGTTTTGCTTCGACTGTCAATTGAAGTTTGGTGACTATAGATGGACTTAGAGGAAGGCAGCGCGGCATCGGCTCGCGCAAGCCCGCGTCCGACTTCATCGCACGGAGGAGACAGCCGGTCATGAATCCCTATTCACAGTATCACGAGGAGTTTTCCAGGAACGGTTTCGTCAGGCTCAAGGGCTACCTGACTCCTGAGGAAGTGCAAAACCTGGAGAAGAATCTGCAGCGCTACATTCGCGAGCTCGCGCCCGGCCTGCCACCCACCGACGTCTTTTACGAGATCCAGGGGCGCGCTGAGACCCTCAAGCAGATGCAGCAAATGGAGACGCACGACCCCTTCTTCCAGTCCATTACCGTTCTGCCCAAGTTCGCCAGGCTGGCTGAGGCCCTGCTCGGCACGCCGGTCGTTCTCCGAGGAGTGGAGCTGTTCAACAAGCCGGCAGGTATCGGAAAGCCCACGCCGCCCCACCAGGACGGGTACTATTTCTGCCTGCTCCCCAGCCAGGCCGTCACCCTGTGGTTCCCGATGGATCCGGTGAGCGAGGAGAACGGGTGCATCCGCTATGTGCGGGGATCCCACCGGAAGGGCATCCGTCCTCACAACGTGTCGAACATCCTGGGGTTTTCCCAGGGCTTGAGCGACTGGGGCCCCGAGGATGAAGCAGCCGAAGTCAAGGCCCTGGCATCCCCGGGCGACCTGTTGGCCCACCACTGCGACATGATTCACCGTGCCGACGCCAACCCCAGCCGGATTTCCCGCAGGGCTCTGGCCATCGTCTACGACGCCGCTTCCTCCACCATCGACGAGGCAGCACAGGCCCGCTACAAGGAGTCCTCCACGGCTCAGCGGGTCGAGTTGCAGTCCCGGTAAGACTGCCCCGACCGCCTACTCCACTCTCAGACGGACAAATCGGATCTGGGTGACCGACACCTCGGTGCACCAGAAGGTGGCCAGGACATCGCCGTCGTCCAAAACGGTGGCCATGGGAGCCCCGAAGGCGATGCTGTCATGGGACCGCGGGTAGGACTCGGGCGCATCGGTTCCGATCTTGTCCCGGCCGCTGGCGTCCCAGACCTGGATCCGGTTGTCGAGGTCCCAGGTGAGGCCCCCGTCCCGTGAGCAGGCCGCGAAAAACCCGGGAGGGTCGGTCTCCCGCACGGTATAGACCACCGCCATGCGTCCCTCGCCCAGGTCGACGGCCCAGTTGGTCTGTCCGGGGATGTTGGTGGGCACCGGCTCCGACCATTCCCGTCCATCCGGCGTACCGGTGGATGCGTGCAGGGTCAGGTTCTCCCCCGACTCGAGGTCGGCCGTCCAGAACAGGGCGAACAGGCTGTCGTCGCGCCGCCGGACGACCCTGCCGTGCCAGTGGCCCTTGCCGGTCCCCGATCCGGTCCCGAAGATCACCGGGTCTCCCCAGCTTCGGCCTTCATCCGAGGAAAACAGCCCCACCGTCCTGGGCTTGTAAGGACCGGGATCGTGGTAGGCGTGCCACTGGTCGAAGGCCTGGAACCAGACTCCGTTCGACAAGACCACCATGGAGCAACTGGGGGTGATCACCATGCCCTCGGGAACCTGCAGAATCTGAGGTCCCGACCAGCCGGCTCCCTTGTCGCCGGACCGGTAGAAGAGGGTGTCGGCCGGGAAGATGCCGCCAGTCTGCTCGTTGAACAACGGATGGGCCGGATCGGAGCGGTCCCAGCGCTGGGCCGTCATCAGCAGGGAGCCGTCGGGCAGACCAGTGCACATGGGGGCGTGGTAGGAATAAGCCCGGTCGTCCGCGGAGGCATCATGGATCAATCCCTCGGTCTGCCAGCTCCGCCCTCCGTCGCTGGAGCGGGCCTGCACCATCACCGAGTCCAGGCTGTAGAGGGCCTGACCCCGCTGAAAGGTGCAGAGCAGTTCCGACGCCGTCAACCGGACCAGATAGCTGTGGCAGGCGAAGTGGAACTCGTAGCCCGGATTGGTATTGCGGTAAACGACCCCTTGGTCTACGAGACGGATGCTTGCCATGAATTTTCTCCTTTGTTCTCACGCCTGACGACCCGGTTTCCACCCCCACCGCACCGCAGGCCCGGCATCCCCCGGGAGCGCAAGTGTCCCGCCCGCATCGTGTCCCTTTGGCCGCGGCTGAGATTCCTGCGATGCAGCGGGCAGCCACCCTGCAGGCAGGGGAAGTCAAGAGACGTTGTTGAATAAAGCGTCAACAACGTCGCCCTATTTTATCCCGGCCAATATCGATTTGGGTCACGAAGTGAGGATCTTGTAAAGCAGGCCGAACATGGGAATGAACAGCAGGCTGATGAGCGTCCAGATGATCTTGGTGAGGGTATGCATCTCCTCACGGAGAGCGGTGAATTGAGCTTGCAGCTCTTTGATCTGAGCTTGCAGCCCATTGATCTGAGCTTGCAGCCCATTGATCTGAGCTTGCATCTCCGCCCGAAGCTCGGTGATCTGAGTCTGCACTTCGGACCGAAGCTCGCTGATCTGGGCTTGCACTTCAGACCGAAGTTCGGTGATCTGGGCTCCGATGGCAGTGGTGACGTTCTGCCCGCTCAAATGACGTATCTCCTCAATGGCGGGATGAATCAGCTTGGGGTCCGCACCGCTGTCGATCAGGACCCGATGAATTGCGCTGGTTTCAGGCTTGGACGAGGTCGGCATCAACTTTCTCCCTTTCCGGATGGGGTGATTCCGCTCACCCAACCCGTGGAAACGATTCAATCCAAAGAGGGAGAAAGGTACGGACACTCCGGGGACGGCCAGGACCGATCGGCACCGGCAGAACCATACCCTGAACAGTATAGCCTGACAGGCCCGCCCTTGCCGCCATGAATCATTGCAAGAACCCTCACTTTCCCTCCTCGCCGCTTCAGGTATACTGGACGCCACTCATCCATCGGAACCGAACTCACCGAGGAGACACCATGCTCTCGCGTATTTACATCCTGGTGGCCTTTGCCGCCCTCTCGCTCGGCTTGGCCTGTCAATCGACCACGACGGAGCAGTCTGGCGCCGTCGACATGCTCGACGACTTCGAGAAGGACTTTTTCGTGGCTTTTGGAGATCCGGCTTCCTGGAAGGCCGAGGACGGACTGTTCAAGTGCACCGGCACCCCCAACGGGTACCTCTGCAGCCGGAAATCCTATTCCAACTACGTTCTGACGCTGGAGTTCCGTTACCCCGAGCAGGCCGGCAACAGCGGCGTGTTCAACTACATCTCCGGAGAGCACAAGGTCTGGCCGGCCTGCGTGGAGGTCCAGGGCCTCTACTCAAGGCTGGCTCAGATCTTTCCCCTGGGGGGCGCCGAGGGTCCCCGAAGCGACGGCGACGAGGAGGCGCGGACCCGGGCCCGCAAGCCCCACACCGAATGGAACCGGCTCGAGATCACCTCGCGGGACGGCCTGATCGGCGCCAGGCTCAACGGCGTCTTCATCGGAGAGAGCGGGCCCTATCCCGTCCGCCAGGGGCCGATCGCCCTCCAGTCGGAGGGGGCGCCGGTGCACTTCCGCAATATCGAGATCCGGGAGTTGTGAGGAGAGGCTTTCAGGCCAGCAGTGCTTTCACCACGTGGGCGGGCTCGACGCCGGTGAGCTTGGCGTCCAGGCCTTGGTGACGGTAGGTGAAGCGCTCGTGGTCGATGCCGAACAGGTGCAGGATGGTGGCCTGGTAGTCCCGGATGTGGACCGGGTCCTTGACGATGTTGTAGGAGAAGTCGTCGGTCTCCCCGTGAACCACGCCGCCCTTGACGCCGGCCCCGGCCATCCACAGGCTGTAGCAGCGGGGGTGGTGGTCACGTCCGTAGTTGGTGGGCGTCAGCTCACCCTGCGAGTAGATGGTGCGGCCGAATTCGCCGCCCCAGATCACCAGGGTGTCTTCGAAGAGCCCGCGCTCCTTGAGGTCCTGAATCAGCGCCCAGGAGGCCTTGTCGACGTCCCGGGCCTGAGCCGGTAGCACTTCGGGCGCGGAGGAGTGGACGTCCCAGCCGCGGTGGTAGATCTGCACGAAGCGCACGCCCCGCTCCACCAGCCGGCGGGCCATCAGGGCGGCGTTCTGGAACTTGCCGGGCTGTTTGGCTTCCTCTCCCCAGCGCTTGAAGGTGCTCTCCGGCTCGCCGGAAAGGTCGCTCATCTCGGGCACCGAGGTCTGCATGCGGAAGGCCATCTCGTACTGCTCGATGCGGGCCAGGGTTTCCGGGTTCCCCACCTCCTGGTGCCGCATCCGGTTGAGCTCGCCGAGGCCGTCCAGCATCTTTCGCCGCACCTCGCGGTCGACGCCCCCGGGGTCCTTCAAATAGAGCACGGGCTCGTCTCCCCCGCGCAGTCCCACGCCGGCGTACTTCGGGGACAGGAATCCCGAGCTCCACAGCTTGGCCGAGATGGCCTGCACCCCCGCCTTGGGGTGGCTCTTCTCGGCGTTCATCACCACGAAGGTGGGGAGGTCCCGGTTCATGCTTCCCAGACCGTAGGCGAGCCAGGAGCCGATGCAGGGCCGTCCGGGAATCTGCCGGCCCGTCTGGATGAAGGTGATGGCCGGCTCGTGATTGATGGCCTCGGTGTGCATGGAGCGGATGATGGCGATGTCGTCCACCATCCGGGCCGTGTAGGGCAGCAATTCCGAGATCCAGGCGCCGTTGCCGCCGTGCTGCTTGAAATTGAAGACGGAGGGAGCAATGGGAAAGCGCGCCTGACCCGAGGTCATGGTGGTCAGGCGCTGCCCCCGGCGCACCGATTCCGGGAGGTCCTTGTCGTACCATTCCCTCATTTTGGGCTTGTAATCCAGCAGGTCCATCTGCGGCGGCGCACCCATCATGTGCAGGTAGATGCAGCGCTTGGCCTTGGGGGCGAAATGGGGCAGATGGGCCAGCCCGCCAACGGTCTCGGCCCCGCTGCCGGTGGCCAGGAGATCTTCGGCCAGAAGGCTGCCCAGGGCGATTCCGGCGATCCCCTTGGCTCCCCGAAGGAAAAAATGACGCCGGGTTTCCGTCAGGATGGCTTCCTGGTGTGGATGCATCTCGAATCCCTCCCATTCGATGACGGGGTCCGCGGGCCGGCAGGTTCCCGGCGATCCGCTCGCCCTTGAGACCTGTCAGGACCCGGCAGCGACACCCCTTACTTGTTCAGGACCTCGTCCAGGTTCATCAACTGGCTGGTCAGCATGGTCCAGGCGGCCGACTCGGCCGGCGGCAACGCCTCGTCGGGCGCCGACTCTCCGGTTGCCAGCAGCTTCCCGGCCTCGCGAGAGTTAGAACCGTAATGCTCGACAAACTGCCGGTAGGTCCGGCGGGCCACGGCCCGCTCTCCCGCTTTCAGCCCGCGGGCCAGCAGCCGGGTGGTGATGAAGTCCAGCCGCTGGTCGAAGTCGGCTCCGGCGTCGCGCATGGCTCGCTGAGCCAGGTAGCGGGCCGCTTCCACGAACTGGGTGTCGTTCATGGTGACCAGCGCCTGCAGCGGCGTATTGGTCCGCTCCCGGCGCACCGTGGCGTGCTCGCGAGTGGGGGCGTTGAAGATCTCCATGGAAGCCGGCGGCGCCGAGCGCTTCCAGAAGGTGTAGAGGCTGCGGCGGTAGAGCTTGGAGCCGCTGTCCGGCTGGTAGATCCGGGTATTGCTGGTGGGCATGGCCACCCGCTTCCAGACCCCTTCCGGCTGGTAGGGCCTGACGCTGGGCCCCCCGATCTTGCGAACCAGCAGACCGCTGGCCGCCAGGGCGTAGTCGCGGATCATCTCACCGTCCATTCGAAAGCTGGGCCCGCGGGACAGCAGCAGATTGCGGGGATCCTTCTCGAGCTTATCCGGGGTGAGCGCCGCCGCCTGGCGATAGGTCGCCGAAGTCACCAGGGTGCGAAAGAAGCGCTTGATGTCCCAGCCCGAGCGGCGAAACTCCACCGCCAGCCAGTCCAGCAGGGCCGGATGGGAGGGCCGCCTTCCCTGGGAACCGAAGTCGTCGCTGGTTTCCACCAGTCCAGTCCCGAACACTTCCTGCCAGTAGCGGTTCACCACCACCCGGGCCGTCAGCGGATTGGAGGGATCCACCAGCCAGCGGGCCAGTCCCAGCCGGTTGCGGGGCCAGGAGGCCGGCATGGGGTGCAGGGCCGCGGGCGTCCGCGCTTTCACCAGCTCGCGCGGCTGATCGTAGAGGCCGCGGTAGAGGACGTGGGCTTCGGGTTGGCTGTCGGCTCTCTCCTGCATGACGTGGGTGATCCCGCCGCGCCGCCGCACCTCCCGCCAATCCTTCTCGATCTCCAGGGAACGGGCCATCAGCCGGCGATAGGGGTCGTCCTCAACGACCAGGTAGTAGAGACGCAGGGCCGACCGCTCCTCGGGGGTCAGAGCCCGGGCATTCTTGTTGCGGGCGCCTTCCAGACTGGGCCAGAGCGAAACCAGCCTGGCCTCCGGGGCGGAGAGCGCGCGATTGAAGATTCTGAGATCGGCGATGCCGCCCCCTGAAAAGCTGCTCACCTCGGGAACAGCCAAGTCCCCCACCTTGGTCAGGCCCCGGCCCAGATAGAGCGGCTGGTCGTTCCGGATACTGCCCTCGACCCGGGTGAAATACTCGCTGCCCTGGGACTCGATGGTCTCGCCGTTCCAGTAGAGCGCCAGACCGGCCCGCTCTCCGGAGCCGTCATAGGTCAAGACAATGTGAGTCCACTCTCCCGGAGGCAGCCGCCGGGTGTTGATGGGACGGATCTGCACCGAACTGGCCGGTTTCTCGGGGGCCGGCTTTTCTCCCGTCAGGGTGAGGACGAGCTGCCGCGAGCGGCTGATCAGACTCCAGCCGCGGGAATGATCGTCAGGGTCGGACTGGCCCATCACGGCAAAGGTCCCCACCACCTTGGGCTGGTAGTACCACAAGGCGATGGAAAAGGGCGAGTCGGTGTCGAGCTCCAGGCTGGGCAGCGCCACCCAGGATTCCTCCCCGAACCGTAGCGAGCGCTGGTTCCTGGCGGGCCCCTCGCGCACCTTTGCTCCCTGACGCAGGACGACCTTCTTTCGTTTCCCTTCAATCTCCGCGGAGGCCTTGCGGTCCAGCCGGAGCCGCAACAACTCCGCCGAGGCTTCCAGCGGCGTTTGCAGCGAGCGGTGGCGCTCATCCGCCAGCCAGTCGGAGAAGGCTCCCTCGACGGAAGCGGCTCGGCTCTCGATCCCTTCCTCCACTTCAGCGGCTTCGCGGCGAAGCCGGTGCCAGCGGTCCAGGTCCTGAGCCTCCGGAACCACCAGCACCGGCGGAGGATCGGAAATGTTGCCGTCCATCACGTACTGGGTGGTGTTCCTGAAGAAGGCCGTCAAGGCGTAGAAGTCCCGCTGGGTAATGGGATCGAACTTGTGGTCGTGGCAGGTGGCGCACCCAACGGTGAGGCCGAGAAATACCAGGCCGGTGGTATCGGCCCTGTCCTTGGCATAGACGGCCTCGTACTCTTCGGGAATGACGCCGCCCTCGTTGGTGGTGATGTTGCAGCGATGAAAGCCGGTGGCCACCAGCCGTTCCAGGCCGGCCTGGGGCAGCAGGTCGCCCGCGATCTGTTCCACCGTGAACTCGTCGAAGGGCTTGTTCCGGTTGAAGGCCCGGATCACCCAGTCGCGGTAGGGCCACATCTCCCGAAAGTTGTCGATGTGGATCCCGTGAGTGTCCCCGTAGCGGGCCGCATCCAGCCAGTAGCGGGCCCGGTGCTCGCCCCAGTGCCTCGACTCCATGAGGCGGTCGACCAGGGTTTCATAGGCCTTGCCGGAGTCGTCCGCCAGGAAGGCGGCCAGGGTTCCCGGATCGGGAGGCAGTCCCGTCAGATCCAGGGCCAGGCGACGGGCCAGGGTTTGCTTGCCGGCTTCGGGAGCCGGCGCCAGTCCCTCGGCCTCCAGCCGGGCCAGGATGAAGCGGTCCAGGGGGTTGCGAACCCAGGCGGAGTCTTTGACCGGCGGCGGTTCGGGTCTGCCGATGGGCTTGAAGGACCAGTGCTGGTCCCAGGCGGCTCCCTGCTCGATCCACTGGCGCAGCGTTGCGATCTGTTGGCTGTTCAACGGCCTCTTGGAGTGGGAGGGCGGCATCCGCAGGGCCGGCCGGGAATGGGAGATGCGCTGGTAGAGCAGGCTGGCTTCGGGGTCGCCCGGGACGATCAGGCTTCCGCCGGGCCGCTCGGAGAAGGCTCCCTCCCGGGTATCCAGCCGCAGGTCCACCATCCGGGTGGCCGCATCGGGACCGTGGCATTCGAAGCAGTGGTTGGAGAGAATGGGACGAACGTCCCTCTGGAAGTCGGCGTTGGCTGCACCCGATGGAGGCGGCTCGGCCGGGGAGCGGCCCACCCCCGGCAGCAGCGCCGCCGCCATGACCACAACGGCACCCGTAATGACCCTCACCGGCTTGCCTCCAAAAAAGTTAGGTTCCCGTATTCTAGACGATTCCGGGCAAAAATCTCCAGCCCCGCGGTTCGGCCGGCTCCACGTTAATGGACCTTCTCCGGGCTCATGATCTGCTCCAGGACGTCCATGCCCACCTGCCGGCTCCAGGCCTCGGTCAAGCGGTCGAACAGCGGACCCGGCTTGCCGTCGGCGATGGTCAGCCCGTTCACCCTGGTGACCGGGGCGATGCCGTAGGGAGTGGTGGCCAGGAAGGCCTCGTCGGCATTCACCACGTCGTGAACCTGCAGATTCTTCTCGATGAAGGGAATCTGCAGCTCCCGGCACAGCTCGCTCACGTTGAGCAGGCTGATGCCCCCCAGGACATTGCGGCTGGTGGGCGACAGCACCCTTCCGTTCTTGGCGATCAGGAAGTTGGCGCCGCTGGCCTCGCTGATGTTTCCGTCCAGGTCGAGCAGCACGGTGATGGCCCTGGGATCCACCAGGCGGGCTTCCTGCTCCGCCACCCACCAGTGCAGCCGGCTGCGGTTCTTGACCTTGGGATCGAGGCATTCGGGGGGCACGTGCCGAATGGAGGGAATGACCACGTGGGCGCCCTCCCGAAACAGCGGTTGCCAGGTGGCGAACTGCATGGGATAGGTGTGGATGCAGAAGGTCGGCACCTGGTGCACGGCCTCTTCGGGCAGACCGCCGTAGACGGCATTCTCCCCTGGGGTGACGAAGTAGACGATGGCCAGATCGTCCGATTGCCCGATTCCCTGCAGGTTGTGCTTCAGCAGCTCCAGGGTGACTTCCCGGGTCTCCTCCTGAGTCAGCAGCGGCTGGATGCGGGCGTACTTGCAGGATGCGTAGAAGCGGGTCAAATGGTCGTCCAGGCGGAAGGGCTTGTGGCCATAGGTCCGCACCAGGTCTGTCACGG
>JAPOZE010000127.1 GCA_026706225.1 Acidobacteriota bacterium | reverse complement strand
GGGCTGAGCGGTCTCCGGCGGCCTCTCCGCATTGGTGGCGGCCTCGGGTCTGTTGATTGAAACGGCTGGAACTATGCTATTGTTCGGTCGAGTTGGCTGATCCCGAGAGCTGCCGGGTCGATCAAGGAGTTCCTGGTGCACAGGCGGGTTGTCTCCCACCCTCATCGGCGCTTCTGGCTGCTGGAGGGCATGAAGGTTCTGGATGCCCTCTACATGGCCGTGATCACCCTGAGCACGGTCGGCTTCGGCGAAGTCCGGCCCCTGTCGGCGGGTGGCAAGCTCTTCACCATCGCGCTCATTCTGGGGGCCGGCTGGATGGCCATGTACCTGCTGGGCGGCATGGCCGATTTTCTGCTCTCAGGCGAAGGACGGGCCTTCCTGCAAAAACGACGCTTGCTCCGAATGTTGGACAAACTCTCCGATCACGTCATCGTCTGCGGCTACGGGCGGGTGGGCCGCCACGTGGCTCAGGAGTTGGCCCACCAAGGCCTCCCCTTCGTGGTGATCGATCCCTCGCCCGAGAAAGTCAGCCAGGTCGGCCAATCCGGTTTCCCGGCGCTCCAGGGGGACGGAGCCAACGAAGCTCTTCTGGCTCAAGCCGGAATCGAGCGGGCCCGCGGTTTGCTGGTGGCCGCCGATTCCGACGCCCAGAACGTGTTCATCGTGCTCAGCGCGCGCAGCGTGAGGTCGGACCTCCTGATCGTGGCCCGGGCCATCGACGAGCAGTCGGAAAGCAAGCTGGTGAAGGCCGGCGCCAATCGGGTGATCCTGCCCTATCAGTTCAGCGGCCGCAGGATGGTCACCATGCTGATCCGGCCCGAAGTCGCAAACTTCCTGGATGAACTGGCCTACGGGGGCGGACTCGAGCTCTACATGGAGCAGTTCCAGCTCGCTCCGGACTCGCCCCTGGTGGGCCAGACTCTTGAGCAATGCCGGTGGCGCGCCCGCTTCGGCGTCACGGTTCTGGCCTGCAAGCTGGCCGATGGCGGGATCAACGTCACCCCCACCGCCCATACCCAATTGACCGCCGGTCTCCGGATGATTGTTCTTGGAACGCGAGAGCAGCTCCGAAACCTGCCTGAACTGGCCCAGGGGGAATGCGGGCCAGCTATCCGGGATACCGGCTCTTGATTCGAGGGATCAGGTATTCGCTGTAGGCAGCCTCCTTGTCGTAGCGGGGCGCCCAACCCCAATCGGTGCGGGCTGCCGAATCGTCCACTTCAGCCGGCCAGGAGTCCACGATGGCCTGACGCTTGCGGTCGGGCTTGAAGTCGATCTCCGCCTGAGGCCACTCCACGAGGATGCGTTGATGTATTTCCGCCGCCGTCATGCTGAAGCTGCTGACGTTGTACTCGGTCTGACGGAGCTTCTCCCGCGGCGCCTTTTGGAGTTGCAACAGGGCGTTGATGGCGTCCGGCATGACGATAAAGGGAAGGTGGGTGTCGGGAACGACGAAGCAACCGTACCTCCGGCCGCTGGCGGCGGCATGGATCATTTCCGGAGCATAGTCGGTGGTGCCGCCGCTGGGCAGGGTGACGGCGCTGATGAGCCCGGGAAAGCGGATGCAGCGAAAGTCGATGCCGTGGCCCGATGAATCGGCCGCCAACTGACGGTAGTGGTTGGCGTAATAGCGCCCCAGATGCTCGCAGTAGAGCTTGTTGCACCCATACATGGTGGTGGGGAAGTTCCACTCGGTTTCCCGGACCCTGCCGGTGCGTTGCTTGACAGACCGGCCGGGGAGCCCGTAGGCGGCGATGGAGCTGGGGAACATGAACTTCACCGGGCGTCCGTGCCAGTGCGACTGCTCGACGGCCATCTGGAGCAGTCTCAGCGTGCCGCCCGCGTTCACCCGGTGGGCGGCATCGGGGGTGAATTCGGCCCGAGTGGACAGCAGAGCGGCCAGGTGATAGACGGTGTGGATTTCGTATTCGCTCTGGATCCTCTCCAGCAGCCTCTCGTCCAGGATGTCTCCGTTGACGCAAGCCTTGCATTGGCTTCCGGTCCCGCTGTCGATGGGCCGGATATCCAGGGCGACCAGGTCCTCGACGCCGTCCTCGGCCAGGCGGCCAATGAGCCCATGACCCATTTCACCGCTGGCTCCGGTGATCAGGGTTGCGGTCTGTCTCATCGATTCACACTCCCGCTCCTGTCCTTGCCGCCGCTGGAGGCTTTTTTCTCACTGCCGGGGGTCTCGTCGCTCTCGACTATTTTATGGTAGCGATCGATCTCGAGTCCGGAAACCCTCTGGACCTTCCCTCTCGGCCAGCGGATTTCAACGCTGCACGTCTCCTTCACTGGTGTTCCCAGCCCAAAGACCACGCGCTTGTCATGGGAGGCCAGGAAACTGGCCCCGCCAGTCACCCACTTGGTGAATCGCCTGTCACCCGACCTCAAGGACAGCTTGCTGCCGATAGCGTCCCGGTTGCTGAGCTTGCCCTCGAGCTCGAATCCGATCCAGGCCCCTTCCTGTCCGGTGTTGTTCCGCAACAGCACCGGCCTCTCGTTCAGCCGGACAAAGACCACATCCATGTCCCCGTCATTGTCGTAATCCCCAACCGCCATCCCCCTGGCGGAATGTCTGGTCCGGAACACCGCTCCCGCCCGGGAAGCCATGTTGCGGAATTTCAGGTCCCCGGCGTTGGCCAGCAGCAGGGGAAGCTGGCGGTAGCGGATATCCCTGCGGGAAAGCTCGATGGTCTGGCTGACGTGGCCGTTGACAATCACCAGGTCCAGGTCGCTGTCGTTGTCGTAGTCGATGAAGCGGGCGCCCCAGCCCACGAACGGCCGAGTGAAGCCGGCCAGCCCCGAGGGTCGGGTCCACTCGCGGTAGAGCAGCTCCGGGGTGCTCAAATAGAGGGCGTGGTACTCGTCGTGGAAGTTGGTCACGATGAAATCGGGGCGGCCGTCTCCGTTGAGATCCGCGGCATCCACCCCCATGCCGGCCCGTGCTTCGCCGTTTACGCTGTAGGCGATTTCCGCGTCGAACCCGCGATCCTCGAAGGACCCGTTCCTGCGATTCAGCAGCAGCAGGTCGGGCGAGGCGTCTCCCGCCACGAACAGGTCGTCCCAGCCGTCGTCGTCGATGTCCACGCTGACGGCTCCGAAGGCCCGCCCCAGGTGCCGGGCGACTCCGGACGAACGGCTCACGTCGCTGAAGGCGCCGGCGCCGTTGTTGCGATAGAGCCTGGGGCGACGGGGAGGGTAGGCCCGCTGCGAACAGTATTCGGGCTTGCCGGCAAAGTTGCAGGGACGGGGATGGGCAAACGACAACTCGGCATAGTTGCAAACGAAGAGATCCAGGTGCCGGTCGCGGTCGTAATCGAACCAGACCGCGCTGGCAGCCCATTCGCCGGCGTTTTCCAGGCCCGCCTGCCGGGTGACTTCGCGGAAGGTGCCGTCTCCTTCATTGTGAAACAGGGCGCTGGTGGGAAAGCCGGTGACATACAGATCCTGGAACCCGTCATTGTCGTAGTCGGCGCCGGCCGCCCCCATTCCATAGAAGCGCACCTCGGCCACCCCGGCCCGCTCGGCGACATCCTCGAACTTGCCGTTGCCGAGGTTGCGGTAGAGCGCGTTGCGGACAGGTGTCCGGCTCTTGCCCTTGGGAGTTTCACCGCCGTTGACGAAAAAGATGTCCAGCCATCCGTCGTTGTCAAAGTCCAGAAAGGCCACACCGCCGCAGGAGGCTTCAATGAGAAAGCGATCCCGGGACTGGCCGTTGAAATGTGTCCAGGTGATGCCGGCCTGGAGGGAGACGTCGGTGAAGAGTTCCGGGGAGGATTGCCCGACAGGTTCGGCCCGAAGGCCCCAATAGGGGACCATGAGCAGGGCTGCCGCGAGAAAGACTGGAAGAAGAGGCATGGAAACAGAGAGATGGGGTCAAATCACGACGAAGGACTGGGGATTGGCTCCGAGAACTACGCTTGGCGAGACGCGGGCGTCGAATGTAACGAACCGGCCTTGCCGTTCGACGGCCAGCGCCAACAGATAAACATCAGTGATCTGTTTGGAACCAATCACCTGATTCCAATCAACAACGCCCGGGTGCAGAAGACTGATTTGATCGGGCCAGAATTGATGATGGCTGGTGGCCGTCGCCTCATGGAGGCGCCGGGCGACAAGCGACGCCGCCAAGCTATTGGGATAGGTCGGGTGGGCCATGATCCGCAAACACCCATTCTGGGTGATCGGGCAGGTCGCCCAGCCGTGCGGGATGTTGTCTCTCAGCCACACCCTGGCGGACTCGTGATGCAGGTGTTCGGCATCCAGCAACGCGATCAGAACGTTAACGTCCAGCAAGGCTCGCATCAGTCGCCCATCTCTTGGCGCAGCCGGTCGATCAGTTGGTTGGTGACGACACCGCCACGCTTGGGAAACGGACGAAAGCCGAACTCGGCGCCCGGCTCTTCAGTCTGGCTCTCCAGGCCCTCCCGACCGGTGGCAGCCAGCGATTGCCTGAGCATGTCCGATATCACTGCACCGGCCGATTTCGACTCGCGTCTTGCGACTTCCTTGACGGCAATCAGCAAGTCATCGTCGATATTCAGAGTTGTTCGCATGGTTGAATCCCAACCGGAAGATCACAAGGGGTGATGCTAACACACCATGCATCACGCATCAATCAGAGGGCGTTCCCCGGGCTTCCTTGGCGGCCTTGAGCCGAGGTACGCACCGCAGTTCCCTGGTGTTCGCTGCTGGCATGTCAGCGGTCGACCGTGCTTTCGAGCGCTTCGGTGCAGTATGTATTCAAGCTCTTGCCTTCTTTCATGGCTGCCACCGCCAGGCTCTCATGCAGCTCTCTACCCAGCCGAAGGTTGAACTTGCCCGAGTACTTCTTTCCAGCCAATCCGGGAGGGAGCGGTTCATTGTCCCTTTCTGAAAACTCTATCCACTCCTCGATAACAGCGCACAATTCGGCAAAAACCTTCTGTTCATTCTTTCCATGCACACCACCGAACATGAGTTCCGGGCACCGGCCCACATAGCAGCGGTCCTCCTCGGACCACTCCACGATCTTGCGATATTGAGCTGATTTCTTCATTCCGATACCTTGGCGATTGCTGCTTTCACCGCCTTTTCCTGGTACGGCTTGGCGTCCGTACCCAATGAGCCGCTAATCGTTATCCGCGCGCCCCTGGGATGGCTAAAGTTTCGATGACTGCCCTTGCCACCACGATTCCGGAACCCGGCAGCATTGAGACGTTGGATTAGTTCGCGGATCTTTGGGGGCACTTGGACATGATACTACATTAGTACCACTATGGCCATCCTGACTGAACGGGCAATCGTGATGGAAAGAGCCCCTCCCGGGAGCGCGGGCGTCCCGCCCGCACCATGCCGGGCGCAGCCCGGCCCTACTGCCCCGTCCGGATTGAGCGGTAACGGCGCCATGGCTCTCCTTCCGCCCCGGCTGAAGCGGCGCTGGCCGGGAGGGTCGACAGCCGGGGCGGCAGGGATAGGTTGCGGGCGGGACGCCCGCGTCCCCGGGGGGTCCACCCGGCTGACCTCTCAGGAACCTGTCAATGGGCATCGAAAATTGCAGGGTTTTGGGCACCGAAAGCGGCACGGTCGGAGCGCTGCCCCAGGTTGAAGCTCACTGAGAAGGCGCACTCTCGGCTTCCTCGGCGGCCTTGAGTTGGCGGTATTTTCCGGCCTGTTCCCGGGCCTGCTGCCGGCGTCCCAGTCTGCGGTAGGCACGGACCAGGCCGTAGCGCAGCTTGCTCTCGCGGGGCGCCAGTTGCACGGCCGATTCGAAATACCGGGCCGCCTCTTCCGGATTTCCCTGCGCCAGGGCCATCTGGCCCAGTTGATAGCGGGGCTCGACCAGGGAGGCATCCAGGTCGAGGGCCTTCCTGAGCAGAGCGGCCGAACGGGATCGGGCCGCTTCGTCCCCTGAATCTCCCGCTTTGGCCAGCAGGAGTCCATATTCCTGGTAGAAGGAGGCATTCAGGGGAAACTGCCGGATGCCCCGCTCGAAGGTTTCTCCCGCTTCGCCGGGATTGCCTGCCAGTCGCTGCGACACGCCCAGACCCAGGTGAGCCTTGGCGGAACTGGGATCCAGTTCCAGGGCGCGGCCATAGGATTGTGTGGCCTCCCGGGTATAGTCCAGCTTGGCCTGAACGAAACCCCTGGTTTCAAAGAGGCGAGCGGAAGACGGGAGCTTCTCGACGCCCCGGTCGAGAGCCTGGAGAGCCAGATGCCACCGTAGCCGGGGACCTCGGCTGGCGTCGAGCCAATAGTCCGACAGGCTCTCGTCGGCAAGAAGCCGAACCAGGTCCAGGTAGTTGGATTCCTCGCCTGGACTCTTTCTTATGGCTTTCTGAAAGGCTGCCAGGGCCTCCCCCACCTTTCCCTGACCCTGACAACAGTGGCCCAGAAGGTTTTGGACCTTGCTGTTCCCCTGCCGGCCGGAGAGGGCTTCGAGCAGGGTTTGCCGGCAATCGGCGAACCGGCCGGTGCGGAATTGCACCAGGCCGAGATGGTAGCCCGCGGTGAGGGGTTGGGAATGACTCGACACGATGGAGGCGAAGAGTTTTTCGGCGCTTTCGTAGTCTCCCGCCTCCCCGGCGATCCGGCCATAGAGCAACAGGGTCTGAGGGTCCACGGTTGGCTTCCCGGACACCTCGGCCAGGATCCGGCGAGCCTTGTCGCCATTCCCCTGTTTGTAGTGGTGGCTGAGGACCGCTGCAAGGGCTTGGGGGTCCTGAAGCACCAGTTCAGCGGCCGTCTTCGGCGGCTCGGGTCCTGCGCCGGGCTCTTCCCGGGATTCTTCGACCGCTTTCATCCGGCGAAAGGTCTTCAAATGGGACCGAGACTCCTCGCCCCGCCCCAGGCGACGATAGGCCCGCGCCAGCAGGTAGTGAACCCGGCTCTGATCGGGATTCAGCCTGGCGGCGGTTTCCAGGTGGGGGAGCGCCTCGCCGGCCCGATCCCTCTCCAGGGCCAGCCGACCGAGCTGGTATTGCGCTACGGCAAGCGAGGCATCCAGCTCGACGGCTTTCCGGAGCAGAGCAACGGCCCGTTTGAGGGCGCCGTCGTCCCCGGTCTCTCCGGTCTTGAGGAGCATCAGTCCATATTCCTGGTAGTGGGCTCCGTGGGCGGGGAACTTCCGGATACCCTTTTGGAAGGTGGCGGCGGCGTCCTCCCGACTTCCCGCGGTTCGCTGGGCTATGGCCAGCCCCAGGTTGGCTTTGGCCGAGTCCGGATTGATCTCGAGAGCCCGGCGGTAGGAGCGGACGGCATCCTCGCTGTAGAGCATGGCCGTCTCGGCCAGGCCCTTCATGCGAAAGAGGCGGTCGGAGCGGGGAATGCGGGCCACGCCCTTTTCGGCAATACGGATCAGGACCCGCCAGATCTGATGCTCGGCCAGCAACTGCACGGCATCCAGGTAGTGGGACTCCTCGGCCGGTTCCAGCTCCATGGCCTGTTCGAAAGAGGCAACGGCGCTCTGCAACTGGTCCTGAACCGCATAACAGTGACCCAGCAGGTTGTGCATCGGCCCGGAGCTCTGCCCCTTCTCGATCACCTCCAGGAGAGTTTGGCGGCTGCGGTCGATCCTGTCGGACCGAAACTGCATCAGGGCAACCTGGTAGCTCAGCGCCGCGGCGTCGGGATAGGTGGAACGGATGGACAGGAAGAGCTTCTCGGCGGTGGCGAAATCTTCGGCATTGGCGGCTGTGGTGGCGCAGGCATAGACATCGCCGTGCGGCAACGACCGGTTGAGGGCCATCGATTCCAAAGTAGCCCGGGCCTGATCCCTTTTGCCCAGGGCGTATTGAGCCCTGGCCAGAGCGGCCACCGCTTCGCCCTGGCCGCGCACCCGTTGCGGCACCGACCCCAGCAGCTCCACCGCACGGGCATAGTCTCCGGAATTCACCAGGATCATGCCCAGCAGGAACCGGGTGAGCTCGTCTTCGGGAACCCTGGAAAGCACCTGCTCCAGGTTGGCCTTGGCCTCCGCAAACAGGCGCCGGGACCACTGGGTCAGCGCCAGATTGCGGCGAATGGCCGCGCTGTCGGGAGCCAGCTTCAAGGCCCGACTGTAGTAGCGGCCGGCTTCCTCCATCCTGTTCTGCATTCCCAGAACCTGGCCCAGCCTGGCCAGGTAGGCGGGGTTGTCGGGGACCAGGTCCACTGCCCGGCGCAACTCGGTTTCGGCATTCCGAAGGTCGCCATCCCGGATGAAGCGAGAGGCGTTGGCCAAGTGCGATTCGGCTTGGGCGTCCGCGGGAGATGAGTTGGCCGGAAGGGTGGCTGAGGCGAGGACCAGTGTGAGGGTGAGGGAAACGACAGCGCCGCGCCGACACTGCCTGGCGGCCATGCACCTGTCGGTTTTGCTGGGACCGGTCACCGGGTCAAACCTGGGTTGAGTTAGGGGTAGCAGCCACAAATCCCAGTATAAAAATCGGGCCGATCCGGTGTCAAACCGGTCGACACGCTGGGATGAGAGTCCTTTCGGCCAAAAAAAAGGCAGCCGGCCGGAGCCGGCTGCCGCTTGCCACAGGCAAGGATCAGAGTCCGATTCTCAGGCGAATCTGAATGTTGCGAGCGCCACCCAGGCGAAACTGGCCGAAGGCAGGGCTGGTGATGTTGGTGGAGCTGGGGCCTCCGCGGTTGGGGTGGTTCAGGATATTGCGCATGTAGGCTTCCAACTGGAAGTAGGGCCCGGATTCGCCGTAGCCCAGATACCAGCGCTTGAAGGCATTGAGGTTGAAGCTCCATGTGTAGAACCCTCGCATCATGCCCCTTGGCGCCGTTCCGAAGCGGCCGTTGGGAGGAACGGCGAAGCAGCCGGCGTTCCATTTGAATTCGGTCTCCCCGCCGACATTGGGATTGCAGCCGGGCAGCAGATCGGGCCGGCCGCCGGACCTGCCGACATTGGCCGTGTCCGTACCGGAGAAGCCCGGCGTGAACCGGGTTCCGTTGCGATCTCGCCATTCCGGAGCGAGGGTCCACCCGCCGATGATACTCTGCATGACCCGGTTCATGCTGGAGCCGTACTTCTGGTTCTTGCCGAAGGGCAGCGGATAGACGGCCACGATCCGGGCCTCGTAGGGAGTGAACCCGTTCTGGTGGCCCTTCTCATTGGCTCGATCGTAGGGATCTTCGATAAAGAGCCCCACCGTGGAGCCGAACAGGCCGCCCTGGATGTCGTTGAGCGTGTTGAGCCGGGCGATCCAGCCTCTCAGGTAGAGTCCACTGGAGAATTGACGGGTCACTTCAAACTCGAACCCGTGGTGGCTGGAGTTGCCGCCCAGGTCCAGCAGACCGACCGTGCTGAATCCGGGACCGAAGGGATCCTTGTCGGTACGATCGGCGAAGGGAATGGTGCCGGGCGGCGGCCGCTGCAGGTCTCGAATGACCGGCCAGTTGGTGCCCTTGGTGCCTACGTAGGAGGTCCGCATGGCGAAACCGTGGCCCAGCTCCTGCTCGATGGTCAGGTTCCACTTCTGGTCATAGGGCCAATTGT
>JAPOZE010000405.1:6923-9493 GCA_026706225.1 Acidobacteriota bacterium | reverse complement strand
GGCACCTCTTCGCCGGCGGGCAGCTCCAGGACCAGCTCCTTGATGAAGGTGGCCACGTTGTGGTTCGAGCGCACCTTGCAGCGCCACTGGCGAACGCTGAAGACCTCTGGCGGGACACCGATCTTCAGGTCCTGCTTGACCTTGACCTGGCAGGAGAGCCGGCACCCTTCCCGTGCCTCCCGGCGGGTGATATGGGGGGGCTCGGTGGGCAGCATGGCGCCCCCGCCCTCGAAGACGTCCACCTTGCAAACGCCGCAGCTCCCCTTGCCCCCGCAGGCCGATGGAATAAAGATTTTTTGGGCCGCCAGCGCTGTCAGCAAGGTCCCTCCCGCGGGCACCTTTATGGTGTTGTCGGCATCGTCGTTGATCACGATGTTGACTTCGCCGCCGGCCACCAGCTTGCTCCTGGCGACCATCAACACCACCACCAGCGAAAGGATGACCACGGTGAACATGATCACGCCCAGAATCACAGTCACAGTCATGAGGAACCGTCCCTCCTGCGATGCTTTGCCGAATTCCGGCCTGTCGGGCCGGCTTGTCGCCTAGAGCTGAATGCCTCCAAAGGCCATGAACCCGATGGCCATCAAGCCGGTCAGGATGAAGGTCATGCCCAACCCCCTCAGCGCCGGGGGAACATTGCTGTAGTGCATTCTTTCCCGGATGGAGGCCAGCGCCACCACCGCCAGGAACCAGCCGATCCCGGAACCCAGGCCAAACACCACGCTCTCACCGAAGTCGTAGTCCCGCTCCACCATGAAGAGCGAGGCGCCCAGAATGGCGCAGTTGACGGCGATCAGCGGCAGAAACACACCCAGCGCCGCGTAGAGGGTGGGTACGAAGCGGTCCAGGGTCATTTCCACGATCTGCACCATGGCGGCAATGGTTCCGATGTAGCAGAGGAATCCCAGAAAGGAGAGGTCGTAGCCCGCCAGATCGGGATGGAGCCAGGCCAGAGCCCCCTCCGTGAGGGCGTAGTTGAACAGGAGGTTGTTGATCGGCACCGTCACCGTGAGCACGAAGATCACCGCCAGGCCCAGGCCGAAGGCGGTGTTGATCTTCTTGGACACCGCCAGGAAAGAGCACATGCCCAGAAAGAAGGCCAGGGCCATGTTCTCCACAAAAATCGTCTTGACCGCCAGACCGAGGTAATGTTCCAGCATGCCGAATCAGCCCTCCTCTTCCACCTGGTCGCGCTTCCAGACACGCAGCGCCCAGATGAAGCCGCCGATAATGAAAAATGCCCCGGCCGAAAGAGTCATCAACCCGTTGGGCGCGTACCACCCACCCTCCGTCACCAGGGGCAGCACGGTATGGCCAAAGAGCTTTCCGGAACCCAGCAGTTCCCGGAAAAAGCCGGTGGCCAGCAGAATCAGGCTGTAACCGAAGCCGTTGCCCAGGCCGTCCATGATGCTCAGGCTGGGCCGATTCTGCATGGCAAAGGCTTCGGCCCTGCCCATGATGATGCAATTGGTGATGATCAATCCCACGAACACCGACAGTTGCTTGCTGATGTCGTAGAGGTAGGCCTTCAGGAACTGATCGGCGATGATCACCAGCGACGAAATGATGGTCAACTGCACGATGATGCGGATCGAGCTGGGGATATTGTTGCGAAGCAGGCTGACGAAGAAGTTGGAAAAGGTCAGAACGAAGATCACCGCCCCGCACATCACCACCGACGTCTCCATCTTGGTGGTCACGGCCAGGGCCGAACAGATCCCCAGCACCTGCAGGGCGATGGGATTGTTTTCAAAGAGTGGATCGAGTAGCGCCTTGCGCCCGGGACCTGCCATTTCGCTTCCTCAGGACGACTTGCGACTGTCGCGAAGTTTGTTCAAATAGGGTCCGAATCCGTTTTCACCCAGCCAGAACCGCAGCATGTTGGTGATGCCCCGGCTGGTAATGGTGGCGCCTGCCAGTCCGTCAACCCGATGAGGGTCCTCCTCGGGAGGACCGGCCTGACCCTTGACCACCTCGATCACCGTTTGACCGGCGCTGTCGAAGGCGATCCGGCCGGGCCAGCGAGCCTTCCAGCGGGGATTGTCCACCTCGCCCCCCAGGCCCGGAGTCTCGCCGTGCTGGTAGTAGGTGAGCCCTCGCACCGTCCTGGTATCGGCATCCAGGGACAGGAAGCCGTAGAGGGTGGACCAGAGTCCGTATCCCTCGATGGGCAGCACCACCATCTGCAGTTCTCCCGATGGGTTGAAGACCTGGTAGACCACGGCATGATTGGGCAGACGGCTGATGCTGGAGCTGTTGGGAGGGGCCGGACGGCTGGCATCGGGATCGTTGCGGGCTTTCCTCTGATCGAAGGCGGAGGGGTCGATGTCCGGCACAGCCTCTCCGGACTGTAGGTCGATGACCACCGGCTTCACCGTCCGAAACAGTTCCCGAACCCGGGCGGCGTCCAGCTTGTCGGAGGGTTTGGCCAGACCTGCCGACAGCAGCACGTTCTTGCGTTTGTCCAGGGCCGCGTTGGCCTGCTGCATTTCGCTGAGCGACACCGCCGAGGAGGAGACCAGCACGGCGCAGGCGACGCAAATCAGGCCGGCAAAGAGAATGGTGTA
>JAPOZE010000405.1:0-6423 GCA_026706225.1 Acidobacteriota bacterium | reverse complement strand
TGCCCCAGGGTAGCCGCCTCGGCCAGCCAGGTCGCCCCACTGACGCCGTCGGCACTGGTTTGGGCCGCCACCCAGACCTTGTTTCCCGAAATCTCGGCGGGATAGGCGAAGAAGAGGAAGGCCCTGGCCGTCAGCGCCGGGTTCAGGATGTTCATTCCCGTCCCCCCGAAGATCTCCTTGCCGATGATCACCCCGAAGGCGATGCCCAGGGCCACTTGCCACAAGGGAATGGTCGGCGGCAGGGTCAGGGGGAAGAGCATTCCCGTCACCAGGAACCCCTCGTTGAGTTCGTGCTTGCGGACGACGGCGAAAAGAGCCTCGCAGTGGCCCCCGATCAGGAAGGTGACCAGCAGCACGGGCAGGTAGTAGAGCGCCCCGTGCAGCATGCAGGCCAAGGGGTCGCCCGGGTCGAACCCGTCCAGCCCCAACTGGATCATCACCATCGTCTGCCAGGTTTCCAGGGGGAGGGCGCCCTGGGAGATGGCCCGATGGGCCTGCAAGCCGGTGTTGTACATGGCCATGAACACCGCGGGAATGAGAGCGATGACCACGGTCACCATCATGCGCTTCAGGTCGAGTCCGTCCCGGACGTGGGAGCTGCCCTTGGTCACCTGTCCCGGCGTAAACAGAAAGGTGTCGAGGGCTTCGTAGAAGGGGTAGGCGCGTTCCAGCGCTCCGCCCTTGTGGAAGTGCCTGGCCTGGGAATCCAGAATGGTGCGCAGGATCTTCATCAGCCTTCTTTCTCGATAGTGGTCAGAACCTGTCGCAAGAGGGGGCCGTACTCGACCTTGCCCGGACAGACGAACGAACACAAGGCCAGGTCCTCTTCATCCAGCTCCAGGCATCCCAGTTCTTCGGCTTTCTCGGTGTCGCCCGCCAGCAGGGCCCTCAGCACGAATGTGGGAAGGATGTCGAAGGGGAAGACGCGCTCGTACATCCCGATGGGAACCATGGCCCTGGAGGATCCGTTGGTCGAGGTGGTGAAGCGGAATTTCCTGCCCGGGAGCAGCCTGGAAAGGTAGGTGTTGATGGTGGAATAGCGGCTGACCCCGGGTGAAAGCCATCCCAGGAACTCCCGGGAGCGGTTTTCCGGGAGAACGGATACTTGCTGATGATAGCGTCCCAGGAAGCCGAAGATCTCTTCCGAGGCTGTCCGGCCGGACAGGACCGAACCCGAGATGATGCGGGATTCGCCCTCGGTCAGCTCTCCCTGGGTGAGGTCCCTGGTGGAGGCGCCCAATCGGGTTCTGAGCAGGCGAGGCCGCCGGACCGAGGGACCGGCCAGAGAGATGATTCGCTCCGGGTGCAACTGGCCGTCAGCGAAGAGTTTTCCGATCTCCGCCACGTCCTGGAAGTTCAAGTGCCAGACCAGGCGATTCCTGTCCACCGGGTCAAGCATGTGAATATGGAAGCCGACGGTGCCCGAAGGATGAGGCCCTCTGAACTCTTCCCGGCGGAACTGGGAGTCGGAAGGAACGGGGAATCCGCTCTCCGGATTCTCGCAAATGAAGACCGGCCCCCGGGTCAGCCTGGCCACGGCCCGCAATCCCCGCTCGAAGGCATCTTCCTGTCCCTCCAGCGCCAGTCGGGCAGGGGGCGCCAGAGGGTTGCTGTCCATGGCAGTGACGAAGATCGACCGCGGGGTTTCGACCGGGTTGGCCACCTTGCCGAAGGGCCGGGCCCGCAGGGCCGTCCAGAGGCCGGATTCGAGCAGCAGTTCCTGGACTTCGGCCCTGGCGAGGGAGCCGGGGTGTCGCCCGGAATAGGCGCTGAAGCTGACGCTGTCGGCGCGGCCGCTGGATTCGGAGGCGTCCAGTTGAATGACCAGGGACTGAAGGGCGCGCCGCGCCCCCCGGTGAATGGCCGTCACCCGGCCCGAGCCCGGCGAGGTGTATCGAACCCCGGCGGTCTTCTTGTCCTCGAAAAGGAGCTGGCCTCGACGAACCTCGTCCCCAACCTGCACGTGCATGGTCGGGCTCATCCCCGGGTAGTCGGCAGCCAGCAAGGCCACCTGGTGCGCGGGCGAGGCCGTCTCGATCCGGTGCTCGGGCTCCCCGGCGATTGGAAGATCCAGACCTTTGCTGTTCCAGTGAACCATGCGACCTATGGGTAGGGCTACCGGAGAGTCCGGCCCGGCTTTCGCAGCCGTCGGCCGGTCTCCGCCAATCCGGGACAGGCTCCCGGAATCAACTCATGGGGCTGTGGCGCCATCGGCCGTCGGGTCTCCTCTGTTGTCCGGTGCCGGGCAGAGAGATGCGCTCGCCGCCGTGATGGCGGCGGGAGCATCGATCGAGGACTTCGACATTCGAGTGTCAGTGGAATTCAAGGCGGGCAACGGAAACCATCATCCCTTACGCCATGTTGTGAATATTCTCACAAACGAAAGCTTAACACCATGGCGCCGGTCAACACAAACGAAAGTGGAGTTGATTCAAACAGAAATTTTCGCCGGACCGTTTCCTGTTGCGCCGGGGGAGGGAGCGGCCGGTTTCAGCACTCTTGCCCCCAGAGGGTACAATCAAGGAGTCTGACGCGGAACTGACAGAATCAGGGACGCTATTGTTTTCAGAAGCGCCACCGGAACCCGGGGAAAGGAATGACGCACCATGTGGATGAACCTGCGACCGTTTTGGGCGGATATGGGAATCGGTATTTATTGGCAACTCATGGCAGTTTGGTTCGTGGCGGCAGCCTTGATGGGCTGTTCCGCCTCCGGACCGGGTAACCCCAAGGTGCCCAAGGGAGCCAAGAGCTCCGGCGGACAGCAAGCTCGGATCGAAACCGAAGTGGGCAACATCACCATTGAATTTTACGAAAACGACTCTCCCACGGCAGTGGAGAACTTTCGCCTGTTGGCCGAGCACGGCTACTACGACGGGCTCACCTTTCACCGGGTGGTGGAAGGCTTCATGATCCAGGGGGGAGACCCCCGGGGGGATGGGACCGGAGGCGAAAGCGCCTGGGGAGGTGAATTCGACGACGATATCGACCGCGGTTCCGCCCTGTACCGGCGGGGCTATCGCCGCGGCATTGTGGCCATGGCCAACGCCGGGCCCGATACCAACGGCAGCCAGTTCTTCATCATGCACGGCAACTCGCGGCTGCAGCCCAACTACGTGATCTTCGGCAACGTGGTGGAAGGCCTTCCGGTGGTGGATGCACTGGCAAGCGTTCCCACGGCCCGCAGCAGCAGCGGCGAGAAGAGCCGGCCCACCCGGCCGCTGGTGATTCGGAAGGTCGAAATCCTGCCGTAGAGTCCTGCCTCAGGAACGAGTTCGGCCCCTGCCCTGCCGGGCGGATCATTGGAAAGAAGAAACTGACGATCGTTGTTGAAGACGAACCAGGAACAAGCACAAAAACCGATGAACCTCCTTTGCTGTCACGTCGCAGGATGAAGCCCACCCGGGAGCGCGGGCGTCCAGCCTGGACAACACTTGCAGGGCCTCGCTCATCTCCTCGACCCGGGTCGACCGGCAACGGCGCCAGGGCTCTGCTTCGGTCGGTCCCAGGCCGTTCCCGCCGGCAGGGCGGCCGGGTAGCCGCATCGCGGGGAAACTGAGCGGAACGCAACGGGAGTGCATGCGGGCGGGACGCCCGCGCTCCCGGGTGGACCGGCTATGCCGTTTCCGCCTCGTACACCGGATCGCCCCGGTGAAGCCGAACGGCGATTCGCAGGGTCTGGTTGAGCGCCCGCTGGGTCGGCGCGTGGGCGGCAAGGTATCGGGCAGCCGCGACCATGACCAGCCGCTTTTCTTCTTCATCCTCCAACTCTTCGTGCTGACGAATCGCGGCTTCCAGGACCTGGAAGCTGTGGAACTCGGCGTCCTCGCGGAGCAGACTCTCGGTCAAGGTGCGAAAGAGCGCGGCGCTGCCGCCCCGGCCGTGCAGGTAGCTGTAGACCCGTTGCCCGGCAGCGTCGGTCTGTTGCTGAACGTTCATCAGGTTGAGCAGATCCTTCAGGGCAGCCTCGGGACGATCGCTCGCTTTCCCGTTGCCCGACGGCATGCGGGCGGGGGGGATGTTGAAGAAACGGTCGAGATAGCACCGCATGGCGCCGTGGAAGACGCCGCGGAGGAGGTCGGCCGATTCGGTCCGCTTGAGCAACTGATGCAGCGCATTGGCATAGGTGAAGGTGTGGAGCGCCGCGATCCAGTCGGCAAACTCGTTCTGGACGTGGAAGCGCACGATCCGGAGCGCGGCAACGTAGGCAACGGCCTGCGCCAGTTGCACCGGCCTGGCCCCCTGGCGCAAGGCGCCCTTGAGCGCCTCCAGGCAGGCGAACGGATCATCGGCGAGGAGACGGTCCGCGAAATCGGGGCTGCGGACCCAGGTTTTCCCCGCGCCTTCAGCCAGCATGCCGGGAAGCTCTTCGAAGGTGCCGCGCAACACCGGAAGAAGGTCGATAGGATGGCGCCAGGCATTCCGCTCCTCGCTGCGGACCGCGGTGCACAGCCGGTGGACCAGAGAGGGCAGAATCCGGTCCGCATGCTCCCACCCGATGCGGTCGAGCAGCTCAAACGCCTTGTTGATGAAGTCGACCACGTGGCCGCCGTCGAGATAGAAATGGTCAGTGGCCGCGGTCACGATCATGTCGGCGATGTCGGCGCCGGACAGGCCCTTCCGCACCGCGGTCAGCAGGCACCGTTCCGACCCCTCCGTGCTGCGGACCTCGACGAAGTAGCGCAGCCAGCGCTTGAGGTGTTCCTGGGGAATCTCCTCGTTGTCGAGGGGGCTGATCTCGAATTTGGGCGTCATTCCCGCACAGTCCCGTGCCACGTGAACCAGGCCGTGAAACAAGGGTGCAATCCGGTCGTCCGCCTCCAGGTGATCGCAGAGGTTGGCCATGGCGCTGAGGATGGTCAGACCCGAGGCCCAGTCCTGCCGGTGCCGCACGCCGTAGAGGGCGCCGAGCCTTGCGATCTCATCGGGCGCGACGCCACTGTGCAGGAGACCGATGACCGATTTGCCGATGATGAGGCTGAGATTCTGCTCCATCCCTTCGCGGAGCCGGCGCGACCAACGCGCGACCGGATCCCGCTGGGGCCTGGCCGTGCTCAGATAGACCTCGCCCCCCTTGACTTGGACCGGATAGGCGTCCACGTCGTCGGCGAACAGATTGAAGGTGCAGCCGCTGGCCAGGTCGAAGCGGGCGTGATGCCAGTGACAGGTGAGAATCCCGTCCTCGACCGTGCCGCGATTCAGGGGAAAACCCATGTGCGGACACCGGTTGTCGACCGCATAGATCTTGCCGTGGTGATGGAACAGCACGATCGGGACGGGACCGTCCGAGACCAGGAGCGGACTCCTGGCCTGCACCTCCGCCAAGGACCCCACGTGCAGCGTTGGGGACGTTGTTGAATTACTGGAATAACTTCGATCGGCCGCTCCCGATTTGCTTTTTTTCAATGGCGTCACCTACTCGCTCTTTACCAGTTGTTCCAGTAATTCAACAACGTCCCCTATTCTTCCCCGGAAGACCGGCCCCCGGAAAGAAACTTGTCGACGTACTCGCCGACGGCCTCCCGGGTGCTGGGGAAGGCAAGGTCCTGCCAGGGAATGTCCTCGGGGGCAAAGAGCCTCACGTCCAGGCACTCATCGCCGGCTTCAAGCTCGCCGCCGATGACCTCGGCAGCGTAGACCACCAGGATGACCGGGCTCCCCGAATAGGAGTAGACATTGAGCAGGCTGACCAGGCGCACCTCCAGGTGCGCCTCTTCCCGGGTCTCCCGGACAGCCGCATCCCGGACGGCTTCGCCCCGGTCCACAAACCCGCCCGGAAACACCCATTTGCCGTAGCTGGGCTCGATGGATCGCTGCAGCAGCGGGATCTTGCCCTCGATGGTGAAGAGCGTGCCGGCCGCGACCTTGGGGTCCAGAAAGAAAACGAAGCCGCAAACCGTGCAGACCAGGCGTTCCGGCTCGGTGGGCTTCAGCAGTTTGGAGGCCAGGGGGCCGCCGCACCGGGGACAGAAAGAGTATTCCATCGCTAGAATTCCGTGGGTGCAAAGCCGATGGTGAGGTCCCGGCGCTCGACCCAAAAGGGAATGGGTATTCTGAGTTGGCCCGCGTCTGTCCTTAGTTGCACCCTCACGATCACGCCGCTGCCCTGCGACTCGGATTCGACGATCCGGAAGGAGCGGACCCTTCCGTAGTAACCGGCTTCTCCCCAGTCCTGCTGGAAGTCCTTGAAGGTGTACTGCTCGGTGGGGCCCCAGATCTGATAGGCCGCGTCCAGGTCTCCCCGCTGCAGGGCCTCGAAACACTTTTGCACGACACGCTCTTCCCGGAAGTTGGCGAAGAAATAGATCAGAATGCCCAGACCGACCGCGGCTCCCGCCAGAATCAGGGGCGTTTTCAAGAGTCGGCTTTTGCCCGGTTGCACCATGTCTCCAATCCGTCAGACCGGGCTGCCGGAACTGCAGG
>JAPOZE010000304.1 GCA_026706225.1 Acidobacteriota bacterium | reverse complement strand
AGCGAAAGAACTCGGGAACCTGTTGCTCGCTCGACGATATCCATGACGCCCGGCGCGTAGCCCGCTTCCTGGATATCCCCTTCTACGTGGTGAACTTCGAGCGGGCCTTCGAGCAGGAGGTGGTGCGTCCCTTCGTGGAGAGCTACCTCAGCGGGGAGACTCCCATTCCCTGCACCCGCTGCAACACGCTCATGAAGTTCGACCGGCTGCTGGCCCGTGCCACCCAGATCGGCGCCGACCGGATCGCCACCGGCCACTACGCCCGCATCCGCCACAACCCCCGGACCGGACGCTACGAGCTTCTCCGCGCCGTCGACCGAAGCAAGGACCAGTCCTTTTTCCTGTTCGACCTGACTCAGGCCCAGTTGAGCCGCATGCTCTTTCCCCTGGGCGAGTTCACCAAGTCGGAGGTGCGAGGCATGGCCGAAGGCTATCGCCTGCCCATCGCCGACAAGCCGGAAAGCCAGGAGATCTGCTTCATTCCCACCAAGGACACCGGGCGTTTCGTAGAGCGATATCGGGGAAAGATGGAGATGTCGACCGCGGGATCGAACGGCTCGAAGCAGGACTCGAAGTCGGACGCCACCCCCTCCGACAGCGGTGGGCCCGGTCCAATCGTGAACCGGCAGGGAGAGGTCATGGGCGAGCACCCGGGAATCCATTATTTCACGGTCGGCCAGCGGAAAGGACTGGGAGTGGCAACCGGAGAGCGGCTCTACGTCATCGAGACCGACCCCCGCCGCAATCGAGTGGTGGTGGGCCCGGACCGCGATCTGCTCCGGTCCGGCCTGATCGCCTCCAGGGTCAACTGGATCTCCATTGAGGAATGCACCCCTACGCTGCGGGTTCAGGCCCAGATCCGCAGCCGGCACCGGGCAGCCGAGGCGACCCTGTCGGCTCGGAACGACGGATCGGTGGAGGTTCGCTTCGACGAACGTCAGCGGGCCGTGACTCCGGGGCAGGCCGTGGTCTTTTACCAGGACGAGCTGGTGGTGGGCGGCGGCTGGATTCAGGAAGGACTGTAGCCCCTGTTTCTCGGGACGGACAGAAACCTTCCTGGACCGCTGCGGCCTTTACCCGCCGGCATAGCGGTGGCTTGACTCCATGACGACTGGAATTCTCTGGGACGATCTCTTCCTGAAGCACGATACCGGACTTGCCCATCCGGAAAGCAAGGAGCGCCTGCTCTCCATCCGGCAAGGGCTCGACTCCTACCCCCACCTCAAGGACCTCAAGCGCCTGGGCCTGAGACCGGCCACCGAGGCGGAGCTCCGCCTGGTCCATTCCGCTTCCCACATTCGCACCATTCAGCGCAGCGCCGGCAAGGCCTTCGCCTATCTCGATGCCGATACGGCCGTCAGCGAAGCCAGCTACGAGGTGGCCGTCCACGCGGTGGGCGGAATCCTGCAGATGATCGAGTCGCTGATGTCGGGCGAGATCGACAACGGCTTTGCCTTTGTGCGGCCGCCCGGTCACCACGCCGAACCCGAACGGGCCATGGGTTTTTGCCTCTTCGGCAACGTGGCCCTGGGCGCGGCCTACGCCCTGAAACGCTTCGGACTGGAACGGGTCCTGGTGGTCGATTTCGATGTCCACCACGGGAACGGCACTCAAAAGACTTTTTACCATCGCCAGGACGTGCTGTTCATTTCTACCCATCAGTATCCTCTTTTCCCCGGAACCGGCGCCTTTCCGGAAATCGGCAGCGCCTCAGGCCGTGGCTTCACCCTCAACTTTCCGCTGCCCGCAGGTACCGGAGATATCACCTACGGTCTGATCTTCGACAAGATCATCCTTCCGGTGGCCAAGGCCTACCGTCCCCAATTGATGCTGGTGTCGGCCGGCTTCGACGCCTACCTGGAAGATCCCCTGGCCGGCATGCGGGTCACTCCGGACGGATTCGCCTCCATGGCTCGCGACCTCAAGGCCCTGGCGGACGCGGTCTGCCAGGGAAGGATGGTCCTGGTTCTGGAGGGCGGCTACCACCTCGAGGGATTGCAGGAAAGTGTGCTGCGGGTGTTGGACCAGATTTGCGGGCATCCGGGACCCGTGCCATCCTCGGGCCGCTCCGACCTGTTCGAGGCCGTCCTGGCTCGGGCCCGGACGCATTTCGGGGACCACTGGAAGTTCTGATCCTGGTGGGGGCATCGAAGCCGCTTGCGCCCCTCGGAGCGCCTCCCTTATAATTCAATCAGCAAGTACCAGCTACCCGGGATGGTCCCCATGCTGAGGCTCTTCGGCATCGCTCTTGTCTGCGTCTTCCTTCTCCCCCCACTCGCAATCGCCGAGGACGAGTCCTCCCAACTCAACACCCCGGCTCGCCGCGAGCTGGTTCGGGCCCTCGCCAGCGAGTACGCCACCCTCAAAGTCTCTCTCCCCATCAACAAGAAGGGGTTGACCGTAGACGACACCGGCGAGTTCGACTGGGAAAAACACGAAATGTCCCTGCTTCGCAGCGGCCAGTTCATCACGTCCGGCATCAGAGTCCAGATCACCAAGATCAGCTTCGACAAGAAGAAGTTGCGCTTCGAGCTCAACGGCGGCGGCAGAAAGTTGAAGAGGCGCATTCTGGAGCGGATCTACGCGGGAACCGCAACCTCGGTGACGCCGCTGGCAAGACCTTCGGATGCCTCCAACCCCAAGGGCTCCTACGTCACCATCAAGTTCAATGAGTTCGTTCCCGACCTGACCCCCGAGGAAGTCAAGTCCATCCTCTCCACGGTGCTGGATTTCAGCAAGCAGAGCTCCACCAAGAGCTTCATGGAAACCCAGCCCGAAGAATTCAAGGAAGCCATCCGCAACAAGCGGGCGGCGGTGGGCATGGACAAGGACACGGTGCTGGCCTCGATGGGTCAACCGCTCCGGAGGGTGTGGGAAACCAAGGGCGAGACGGTGGTGGAGGAGTGGATTTACGGGGAGAGGCCCTACAAGGTGATTTTCGTGGAGTTTCACGAGGGGATCGTGGTCAGCGTCAAGGAATACTAAAGCACCGTCCCACCGACCCCGGCACTGCTCTTCAAAACCTCCTGATCTGTCGCAGCGCTTCGTAGACGACGACGGCGGCGGCGTTGCTCAAATTGAGACTCCGCGCCTTGTCGCCCCACATGGGTATCTTGAGGGACTGCTGCGGCTCACTCTCGATCAGCTCCCGCGGCAATCCCCGGGTCTCGCATCCGAACACCAGGTAGTCCTCCCAGCGGTAGCTGACCTCGGTGTAGAGACGGGTGGCCTTGCTGGAAAGATAGAAGAAGCGGGCGCCGGGCGCCTCTTCCTGCAACTCCGCCAGGGAGTCGTGGCGCGTCACCGTGAGGAACGGCCAGTAGTCCAGTCCGGCTCGTTTCAAGTGATGGTCCGAGAGCGAGAATCCCAGCGGACCCACCAGGTGAAGCTGACACTGGGTGAGGACGCAGAGCCGGCCGATATTTCCCGTGTTCTGAGGAATTTCCGGCTCCACCAGGACTACGTGCATTGGTGATATCCGCCAACCGGGAGGGAGGCCGACTACGGAACCCTGATGGTGGCTTTTCCCAAGCCCAGGTTGCCCGCTGCATCGTAAACCCGCAGAGACACCACGTGCTCGCCCTTCTCCAGGGTCTTGGTAGTGACCCGGAACTCCTCCGTCCTGGAATCGATAATGCCGTCGGTCGAGTAAACGGCCGTCCACTTGCCGCCATCGGTGGAGACATCGGCCCTGCGAAGACCGGAAACGCGGTCCTCCACCCGGAAACGCACCGCCGCCACACCTTCGCGAACCGTCCTCGACAGGATCTCGATCGCCGGCGGCGAGTTGTCGATGATGAAGGGCGCGCTGACCAATTCTCCGGACCTGGCCTTGGGAGCAGGGTTGGAGGGCGAGTCGCTGGCCACGATTCTGAGCCGATAAGAGCCGTCGGGAAGGGCTCCCGATTGCAGCGTGTAGTCCCGGCGGGAGTGGTCCCGCGCCACCGGCTTCCAGTTCGACTCGCCCTCACCCCGATAATGAATCGCGAATGCCAACTTGTCTCCGTTGGGATCCGAGGCATTCCAGGTGAAGGACCGGGACCCCCTATGGAAGGCCCGCCGCGGCCGGCCGGAAGCGGCGATAGGCTCGGGAATGGCCTTGGCCGCGCCCGAAATATCGGCGGCTTCCCGGTCGGCGGGAGAGACCGGGCGCGGATTGGATGACAGCGCCTCGTTCTTCAGAAAAGCCACCCCTTGAGGCAGTATCCGGATGGACTTGACCTCCGGAGCCAAATTCTGCTGGAGATAGGGAATGACGACTCGACTCAGCTCGGGAGAAGCCTGGTTGGCGGCCTCCAACACCGCCTTGTACTGAATGTATCGTGCCGGTGGACTCTCGACCTTCTCCCCACCCGCTTGCGTATAGGGCCTGGACCAGTCGCTCCAGGTCCGATCGGGTCGCCGGGTATTGCCGCTGCGGGTGTAGAGTTTCAGCCTGGCGCCCTTGGGAACCTCGGCCTGCCAACTCACACTGCCCCACTGCGAGACCACCGTCGAGTCCTGGACCTCCGACTCGAAGCTGCCCTTGGAATTGAGCCGGTTCCTGAGGCGATAGATTTTGGCAAGATTGCTGGTGCAGGCCACCAGGCCGTCACCGGCCGGGACCAGGCGGGTGGTCTGTTCTTCGGTGGTTTCGATCAGAAGGGTCAGCTCCTTCCTGGGGGACAGGGAGTAGATTTTCCCTTTGTCGCCGCTGGAGAAAAGGACGTTTCCGCCCTTGTCCAGGTACAACCCGTAAGCCATCTCGGTGTTTGAAGACCAGAGCGTCTCCACCGAACGGTCCTTGCCGATCCGGTGCAATCGACTCTTCAGCTTGCCCCGGCCGGTCGCGGGCGGACTGGCAATCGCCGGCGCGGGAGCGGGTGTGGGAACGGTTTCGCCCTTGGATACATCGGAAAGCGACAGGGCCACGGTGACGGCCGGCGCGGCAGTGACGGGATTGGCCGGCATCGCCACAGCCGGCGCCAGGGCCCCCGAACCGCCGTTGACGGCAATCAGAAAGATCTCCCCCTCGGCGTTGACCTGGATGTCGTGCACCTCGTTCATCCCGGTGTCAAACAGCACGAAGGCCTTGCCATCGGGTGCGATGCGGTAGACGTAGCCCTTGGGATCGCTGCCGGCCAGCAGGTGATTCTCGGGGTCGACCGCCAGGCAGATGACGTTGGTCTGACCCGTGTCGTACAGCTCGCTGGCCTCTCCCTCCGGGTTGACCTTGAACACCCTTCCCTTGCTTCCGGTGGCCACGTAGAGGATGCCGTCCGGGCCGAAAGCCAGGTCCCAGATAAAGCGGTCGTCCGGATCGAAAAAGACCGAGGCTTCCCCTTCGGCCGATATCTTGTAGACCTTGCCGTTGGGGGAGGTGGCCGCGTAGACGTTTTGCCGGGCGTCCAGCGCCAGCGCCAGAACGTCCAGTTCGGCCGAGTCGAAAAAGAGCGACGACTTGCCGGATTCGTCAATCCTGAAGACCTTCCCATCGTGCCCGGTCGCCACGTAGAGATGGCGGCTGCCGTCGTAGACAGCCGACCAGATGAGGGCTTGATCCGAATCCAGCACCGAGTCGAACTGGCGGGCCAGCGCCAGCGTTCCGTCCTGGCGCAGGGAGAGTCCACGGAGAGTGCCCTTGGAAAAGTCACTGAAGGAAGAAGTCGTCCAAAACCGGGGACCGACGGCCAGGGTGGGCAGGCAGAGCAGCGGCAGAAGGCCAAGGCAGACCATCCGGAATTTCGTTTTCATTCAGACTCCATTTCCACTCTCACTCCCAAGAACTCCCGCGGATTGGCATCGGCGGCAAGCCGGGAAGGCTGCCGTCAATGGACCACCTTGAGCGTCAGGGTGCGGCGGCCCCGGACCACGAAGGGCAAGGAGGGCAGCTCGTACTCATACAGGTTCGAGGCCCCCATCACCGTCAGGCTGCTGCTGGCGCTTCTGGCCGAGATCAGCACCTGCCGAAACGACGGCGGAAGGCTGGAAAATTCCTCTCCGTGGAGCAGGACGGCGGGTTCCGGCCGCTGCAAACGGACGTAGACCCGATCGTTCTTGCGTAGATTGTTGATGGCTCGGATCAGGTGGTCGAGGTCGCGGGGGACGAACCTCCTGCCCACCATCCGGTTTTCGGCGGCGGTCATGGTGGTGCCGTCGGCAACCGTGACCAGCAGCCTTCCCTCTGCAATATCCTCGGGTACCGGAACCGGAATCGTTTCCTCGTATTCCTCGCCGTTGGTCTTGCGAAATACCGCCGACAGCATGGCGGTTTCTCCGGGTTTGACCGATTCCCGGTTGGACCAGACCCGCTCCAGGCGACCGGTCCTCTTTTCATCGCTGGAGGTGATGTCGACGGAAATTTCCTCGATGTCGACCCCCTCGAAGCCGCTTCCCAGGATGTAGCTGAGCGGACGCCCCACCGCCATTGAGGCAAAGAGCTGGGAGTTGGTGTCTCCGGAAAAAAGGTTTTCGACACGCACGTCGGGACGGTCCTTGAGACGGATCCTGCCCTGAACCTTCAGCGTGGATTCTCCCAGCGCCCGTTCCTGGGAAATAATGGTGCTGAAAATGGTGAAGTTGGACAGAAAAGGCGTCAGGAGACGGTCGTTGACCAACTCGAACCTGAAAGTGCGGGAGGTGTTTCGGCTCGAAGTGAGGTTGATGACCAGCGGAATCAGCTTGGGGGCCAGACCGATAGTCCCAAACAGGCCTTGCGACCGATCCTGGGTGATCGACCCGACCAGATCGGTCGGCACCGCGATCTTGAACGAACTGTTCAGGTTGGGGAGCAGCGAAACCACCTGGGCCTTGGAGACCGGAAGATCGACGGGTCCCAATGAAAACCAGGGATGTCCGAAGGCATAGATCTTGTCCCCCTCGCGGTGGGTCACCGTCCCGGAAGCGCTGGCTCCGAATCCCAGATCTCCTCTCATCAACTGGACGGCGATGGAGGAGCCCGGGACAACATCGGACCCGTCAGCCAATTCCTCACCGGTCGCTCCAGAAACCGGCCCCCCTCCCTGCAACACCCTCATCCCGTAAGGGGCCAGAGCGCCTCCCAGAACGCCGGCCGCTTCGGCCGCCACTCCCGACAGGACCAGGGGCGTATCGATGTAGCGAAACAAGTGGCCTGCCAAGGGCTTCAGGGAAGTCGCGGCTGCGGTCATCCGTTCGGAGACGGCAAAGACGGGAGCGGTCCCGGAATCGGGGGCAGAGAGGATCCCGGGGCCTCGAATCCCGAGCGTGCGGTGGGGAGCGATCGAGGAGACCTCGATCACGATGGGGTCGCCCCGAACCGGCTCATCCGACTGCTCGAAGGTGCCAACCAGTTGCTCAATGGGAGTGACTCCCGCCACCGCCTCCTTGGAGAAGGGGAAGGAGAAGGACACGGCCCCGATCAGCCGGCCGTCGACGTAGACCGGGCTGCCGCTCATGCCGCCCATCACTCCGGTCTTCTCCAGGGGGCCTCCGGAAAGCCGGGCCAGAATGGCGTCCTGGCGGGGACTGATATTCTTGAGGACTCCCAGAACTTCAGCCTCGAATTCTTCAACCTCGGTCCCCCGAAAAACGGTCTTCCCGATTCCCTTCATGCCCGGCTTGACCTCGTCCAGGGGCATGAAATTGCGGTCTTCGCCCTCAGGCCCCGCATGCAGGGAGAGGGTGAGCAAAAGCGGCAGGGCCACGCCCGCTGCACTGCTCCAGATCCACCCGGACCGGACGGCTCGCTCGAACCGTTGGACACGGAAAGATTTCATGGAACCCTTGTATCTTTGGTTTTGGAGCATGATTGAAACCGTGAGGCCGGAGGGAATGTCTCCGCCCCCGGCCCAGGCGCGGAATTATAGCAGAACCCTGCCGAGCCGGAGGCCGCAACCGGAAGGCCGGGCCGGTCCTCCGGGCATTCCCTGACAACAGGTTCCGGCGACCGGAACATGCCAGAGTTCCCTGGCGGCGCCGATCATTCAGGGTGAAACTTCCTCGAGGTTGTGGTAACTAAAGCCAGGCTATTTCAAGCGAAAGCGGGAAGCGATGGAACAGCAACGGGACCAATCCCAGACCGAGGCAACCCCGATTCCCTTCACGGGGTACGTCCTGGCAGGAGGCCAAAGCACCCGGATGGGCCGGGACAAGGCCCTTCTCGAGATTGGAGGGCAGCCTCTGATCCGGTCTGCCGTGAATCTCCTGAAGGCATTGACCGGGCGGGTGGCGATCCTGGGCCCCGCGGAGAATTACTCCTTCCTGGGCGTACCCGTGCTTCCCGACCTGGTGCCCTCCCGCGGGCCTCTCAGCGCCATCTACACCGGCCTGGAGCGTTCGGGAACGACCGTCAACCTCTTTCTCGCCTGTGACATGCCCCTGATGGAAGGCACCTTCCTGAAGCTGCTGGTGGAACGGGCCCTCCTGGCCGACGCCGTCCTGATGCGACTGGACGACGGCAGCCTGGAACCCCTCTGCGCCGTCTACAATCGCTCCTGTCTTCCGACGGTCAAAGCCAACTACGAGAACCGGAGGTTCAAGCTTTCCGACCTGTTTCCCAAACTAAGGACCCAGTACCTTACGGAATCCGACCTGCAGGACCTGGGACTGGATCGCAGGATCTTCACCAACCTCAACGATCCCGGGGACCTGGAACAGTGGGGAATTTCAGTAACGGGTAAATGTGAAAAGGCGAGCAGCAGTGCAGCGGAGGAATAAGGAGTTACTCCAACTGATCCAGCAATTCTTCTTTGGTCAATTCAAGATGGCTGGCAACTTCCATTATGAGCTTGGGGCATTCGCCCTTCTCAAAGTGGCACTCGGTCGCATCCCGGACCGATGAGCGTAGCTCCTCTAGAGTATCGGCCTCAGTGAAAATAGGGGCAGACAGTGCTCTGGCTTCGTAACCGCCTTCCGGAGATTCCTGAACGGAAAAAATGATTTCCTCGGCCATTTCGTTCTCTTCAGTCGATTCGACCTGATTCTACCAAACTTTTCGCTTTGAAGTGGACTTCGGTCGTCGCCTAGTCGACTTGTCTTCCGGAAATGATCCGCTCCGCAATTCTTCCAGGCTAACCGCGTCAGCCGGCTCTTTCATTCGGCGGCGTGCCTCGGCCACATCCATGCGGTCCTCGAGAAGTTGCAGCAACTCCAGGTCTTCAACGCCGATGACAGCGGCCGCGGGGCGCCCGTGCTGCGTTACAAGGATGCGTTTTCCTGCGACACGGACAGCATCGATGATCTTGGAAAAATTCTGACGAGCCGAGGAAGCGCTAATCTCGGTGGCTTCAAGTTCCGAGTTCATTTACCCTCCCTGTACAAGCAGTGCTTTCGCCGCCCTCACTCCGGCCTGTGCCGGATCCTGAGAATGCTGCGGGACTGGTATTCCCCGCGGCCTTCCACCTGGTTGCGATGGAAGAAACCCTCGGACTTGAAGTCGGGCGAGGTCACAAAGAAGGCTTCCCTTTCCCTCGGATAGTGCACGTCGCCTTCCGAATAGACGATCCGGGCGGGACTGTTCAGGTAGAAGCCCAGCCCATAGGCCACGTTGCGCGAAATTCCGTAGACGAACAGGG